>JBLIGH010000006.1:0-21429 GCA_047636855.1 Pseudorhodobacter sp. | reverse complement strand
CGCGGGTTTTGCAGAACACCAGCGCTGCACGGGACTCGTAGAACCGCAGCAGGTTAAAGATGGCGTTTTCGCGGTCGCGCATCTGTACGGAAAGCGCGCGGTATTCGATGTCTGAATGCTGTTTGGCCTCGCCCGCAGTCTGAATGCGCAGCGCGTCATTTTGGAAAACCTTCGCCAGTTCCGCAATCGCTTTTGGCACTGTGGCCGAAAACATCAAAGTGCGGCGATCTTCGGGGGCTTTGCCCAGAATGAATTCCAGATCGTCACGAAAGCCAAGGTCCAGCATTTCGTCGGCTTCATCCAAAACGGCAGCGCGCAGGCCCGACAGGTCCAGCGATTTGCGCTCGATATGGTCGCGCAGACGGCCCGGTGTGCCGACAACAATATGCGCGCCACGGTCCAGAACACGCTTTTCGGTGCGGTAGTCCATGCCGCCGACGCAGGTGGCGATTTTCGCGCCGGTCTCGCTGTAAAGCCATTCCAGCTCGCGGGCGACCTGAAGCGCCAATTCACGGGTTGGCGCGATGATCAGGGCCGCAGGAATGTCAGCGAACAAAAAGCGGTCAGCGCCTGCCAGCAACTCTGGTGCAATCGCGATGCCGAACGCAACGGTTTTGCCCGAACCGGTTTGCGCTGAAACCAGCACATCGCGGCCTTCAGCCTCTTCCGCCAGAACGGCTTCTTGTACAGGGGTCAGGGTCTCATAGCCCTTGGCTGCCAGCGCCGCTGCCAATGGCGCGGCGATATTCAAATTTTCAATCATGTTTTCTGCCTGATAGAGGGGCGCGTCTTGCCCGATGAGCGGCGCCACCATCCCCTGTCTGGCGCAGCCTCCCTGCTCGCCAGCGCCGGGACATATCGGAGCCAAGCGCGGTCCCTAACCTGTAAATGCGGGCCTGTCCAGCAGTGCGTGCCTACAGACTTGCCTCAAAAAGCCCGAACTGTGGGCTTGGTTCCCCTTTAACTGCTGTGTTCAAACGGATAGCCTAAGCGCGAACCAAATCCCTTTGCCGGAGAATTTCATGCCCCAGCGCCTTCACCTTGTTTTCGGCGGCGAACTTGTCAGCCCGTCGGGTACCGTGTTTAAAGATCCCGATAATATCGATATCGTCGGCATGTTCCCGAATTATGAGGCTGCCTATGAAGCGTGGAAAGGGGCCGCGCATAGAACGGTTGATGACGCGCATATGCGCTATTTCATCGCCCATATTCACCGTTTGCGCGATGAAGAGCATTCCGGCTCTGTCACCGACCTTTTGGGGACCTGACGCAGGCCATGGCCTATTCACTTGGGCTAACGCTTTACAATTTGAAAATGCGCAAAGCTCAGGCGCCTGCGGTGCCGCGCCTTGCCCGCCCGGTTGGGCGGTTGATCTGGTTGCACGCCGCCGGGCATGACAGCTTGATGCAGATGTGCGGGCTGGCCTGCCGGTTGCAAGATGAAAAGGGGCTGGAGGTTTTGCTGACCTCTTCAGAGGCGCCGCCTGCAAAATCAAATGTGATCTGGGAATCCCCGCCCAACGACAGCCCGGCGGATGCTCGGGACTTTTTGGATCATTGGCAGCCCGATGCCGCAGCTTTCGCAGAAGGTGATCTGCGCCCGGCATTGCTGCATGAGGCGCATGAAAGGGGTATCCCAAAGCTGCTGCTGGATGCCCGCTCTCCTTTCATCTTGAAGGGCCGCGAGGGGTGGTGGCCGGGGCTTATCCGGGGGCTTTTGTCGGAATTTCGCGCGATCCACGCAATTGACGAGTCCGCGGCGCGGGCTTTGCGCCGGGCTGGCGCGCCTGTGAAAGCGGTAAAAGTTGTTGGTCGCATGGAGTACCCCAGTGCGACACTGCCTTGCACCGAGGCCGAACGCGCAGAAATGGCCCTTCTTCTGGCGACGCGGCCGGTTTGGTTTGTGTCGGCTTTGCCCGAGGCCGAAGAAGCGCAGGTGATCGCGGCACATCGCACCGCGATGAAACTGGCGCACCGTTTGCTGCTGATCGTCGCGCCGAAGGATCAGGCAAGAGGCGAAATTTTGGCCAAGCAGATGCACGAGGTTGAAGGCTGGTCCGTGGCACAGCGCGGCCTGGAGCAAGAACCCGACCCCGAGGTGCAGGTTTTTATCGCCGACGCCGATGCAGAATATGGGCTTTGGTACCGGCTTGCGCCCATCACATTTTTGGGCGGCAGCCTGTCTGAAGGGTCGTTGCGCGACCCGATGGAGGCAGCGGCGCTGGGTTCTGCCATTATCCACGGTCCGAAATCGGGCCGGTTTGGCGCATCGCTTGGGCGTTTGGCGGCAGCACAAGCAACGGCCCTCGTTAGCTCTTCGGCCGATCTGGCAGAGGCGTTGAGCGAATTGCTATCGCCTGATCGCGCGGCGCGATTGGCGCAAACCGCTTGGATCGTGGCCTCTGATGGGGCAGAGGCGACCGATGCTGCGGTCGTGACGCTGTGCCAATTGGCAGAAGAAACCCGCTGATGCGCGCACCGGGTCATTGGTTCACCCCGCCCACAGCACCGGGATGGCGCGCGCAGGTGTTGCAGCCTTTGGGTCTGGTTTATGCCGCAGCGACCGCCCGTCGGTTGCGGCAACCGGGGTTGAAGGCGGATATTCCGGTAATTTGCATCGGCAATCTGAATGCGGGTGGAACCGGCAAAACCCCAACTGCCATTGCGCTGATTGCGCATCTGTCTGGGCTGGGCATGGTGCCGCACATCGTGTCGCGCGGCCATGGCGGCCAGCTGGCAGGGCCGGTGCGGGTCGACGAGCGCCACCATAGCGCGGCAGAGGTCGGGGATGAACCCTTGTTGCTATCGGCCTTCGGCCCCACTTGGGTTGCCAAGGACCGGGCGGCGGGCGTGCGTGCTGCGCAAGCCGCGGGCGCTGGGTTGGTGGTGCTGGATGACGGGTTTCAAAACCCCTCTGTGGTGAAGGATTTGTCGATTGTTGTGGTCGACGCGGCCTGTGGTTTTGGCAACGGTCTGTGCATCCCGGCAGGCCCTTTGCGCGAACCGGTTGGCGCAGGGCTTGCCCGTGCGGATTTGTTGCTGTCAATTGGTGACGCCGCCGCCCAGGCTCAATTCAGCGCGCTTTGGGGCAAGGCGATTTGCCTGCCGCATCTGACGGGTCGGTTAGAGGTGTTGCAGATGGGGATGGATTGGCAGGGCGAAAAGCTTCTGGCTTTTGCCGGAATTGGCCATCCCGAAAAATTCTTTGCGACGCTTCGCGAAACCGGGGCGGAGGTGCTGCGCGCCGAGGCACTGGACGATCATCAACCGCTATCTGACACGCTGTTGCGACGGCTAGAGGCCGAGGCCGCAAACCTTGGCGCGCAGCTTGTCACGACTGAAAAGGATGCGGTGCGCTTGCCCGCTGCGTTTCGGCCCAAAGTGCTGACCTTGCCGGTTCGGTTGCAATTGCACGATTGGGCGGCGCTGGATACGGCCCTAGACATGGCACTGGCGGCACGCGGGATCGCCTAACGCTCGCGCAGGGCCTCGCGGGATTTGTATAGCGGTTTGGTCAGATAGGTCAGGATGGTTTTACCACCAGTTTGCAGCTCGATCTGGGCCTGCATACCGGGGCGGATTTCCAGATTGCGCTGGCGGTCGCTGAGTTTGGTCAGGTCCACCCGCAACGTGACTTTGTAATGGGCGTCCTCGTCGGGATTGCGCGACCGTTCATCCTTGAACGTATCGGCAGACACCAGCATCACCTCGCCATTCAATGAGCCATAGATCGTGTAATCATAGGCCGAAAGTTTGATCGTCGCACCCTGACCCTGCCGGACCGAGGCGATGTTTTTCGGGCTGACCTTGGCCTCGATGAACATTTCTTCGTCCAGCGGCACGATCTGCATGATCTCTTCGCCAGAGCGCACAACACCGCCGATCGTGGTGATCGAAAGCTTGTTCACAATCCCACGCATCGGCGCCATCAGCACCGTCCGGTTCAACTGATCCGCCGCATTTTTCAGGGTCTGGCGCAGCGAGGTCAGATCTTTGAGCGTGTCGGAAAAATCTGTGGCGCGTTCAAGCTCCATCTGGGTGATGGTGTCGGAATAGCGGTTTTCGGCATCGCGAAAGCTTTTGCGGGTCTTGGTGACCTCGATGAGCGGTGCGATCTCTTGTTTGTACATGTTTTCCAGCAGGTCCAATTCCTTTTGGGCCTGTTTCAAAATTTGTTTCGCGCCATCGCGCCGGGCGATGAAATCGCTTTGCCGTGCCGCTAGCAAGGCACGTTCCGACGAGACGATATCGGGCAGGCGCGCTGCCAGCTCGGCGGGCGGGTCAAATTCCAAAGCGCCTGCCATCTCGGCCTCTAGGCGCGCGCGGCGGATTTGCAGGCTGCCGATCTGGTCTTCCAATTCGTCAACGGCGGCTTGGTACTGCGTGCCGTATAGCCGTGCCAGCACCTGTCCGGGTTTGACCACATCGCCTTCGGCCACATGCAATTCGGCCAGAATACCGCCTTCAAGGTTTTGGATAATCTGCGGGCGCGAAGAGGACACGACTTCCCCCGGCGCGCGCACAATCTCGTCCACCCAAGCAAAGGTGGCCCAAAGCACAAAGATCGCCACAACGCCCGCGATGATCCAAATCATCCGCCCGGGGCGCTTCATTTTTTCGTCAAGCCCGTGGTCAAATGTGGTCATCATGGCTTAACCCCGCCCCCCTGCACGTTTGTCAGATGGGCCAGCACAGCGTCGCGCGGGCCATCCACCGCCAGCTTGCCGTTTTGCAAGATCAGCGTGCGGTTGGTCAGTTGCAAGATCGGCACACGGTGCGTCGCGATAATGGCGGTGCGGCCAACCAACCAAGTCGTCAGGCGGCTGACCAGCGTTGCCTCCAGCGTTTGGTCAAGCGCCGAGGTGGGTTCGTCCAGCAGCACGATTTGCGGATCTTGCAGCCACAGCCGCGCCCAACCGAGGCTTTGGCGCTGCCCGATCGAAAGGCCTTCGCCCAATTCGCGGATTTCAAGGTCAAGCCCGCGTGGATGGTTGCGGATAAACTGGCCCAAACCTGCGAAATCCAGCGCGTCGTAAAGCCGGTCATCGTCGCGCTCTAATTGGCTCATGTTCAGATTGTCGCGCACGCTGCCCGCAAACAGGCGGACCTCTTGCCCCAGATAGCCGATGCCCCGGCGCAGGTCGCGCGGGTGGACCTGCTCCATATCGATGCCGTCCAGCAAAATGCGCCCTGCGGTTGGCTCGTAAAGCCCCGCCATGATCCGCAACAGCGTCGACTTGCCCGACCCGTTGGTGCCAAGCACCGCAACATGCTGCCCAGCAGGGATATGGCAGTTCTGAATCTCAACGGTTGCCGCAGATTGCGCGTCGTATTTGAATTCCAGATTGCGCAACTCTAACGCGCCGGTCAAACGGTCACGGCGCAGATATTTGCGCCCTGCCTCTTCGGCTTGGGTTGCGTCGGCGATGGCATCAAGCCCGGTGAGGGCTGCTTTGACATTCGACCAGCGCGCCAGTGTCGCGGAAAGCTGTGCCAGCGGGCCAAGGGTCCGGCCTGTCAAGATACCGATCGCAATGATCGTCCCCATGGTGAAATCACCCGAGAACACCAGATAAGCGCCACCAACAACCGCCATCACATAGGTCGCTTGTTGCACGCCTTGCGCCCAATAGGTCAGCATCGACGATAAATACCGCTGATCCGAGGATTTGACCGCAGACAGCGTCACCAGCTCTTGCCACATGCGCTTTACCCGGTCTTCGCCGCGCTGGGTGGCCAGGGTTTCTTGCTCGTACACCGCTTCGTAAAGGAGGCGCGCCGCGCGCATAGATGCCCCTTGGGTGGCCAGTGTCAGCGCGATCATTTTCTTCTGGAAAAGGAAGCCGGGGGCAACCATCAAGATGCCGCCGATCACCAAAATCCAAACCAGATGCCCACCGATCGAGGCCACGAGCAAAAGGAAGATCAGGATAAACGGGATATCGGCAATGGTGCCGATGGTAGAGGCTGTGAAAAACTCGCGAACCGACGAAAACTCGCGCATTGCGCTGAAAATCTGACTGGGTTGGCGTTGGCCGGGGGCTTGTTTCATGCCCAACAGCCGGTTCATCAACCGTGATTGCACGGTCAGCTCGATCTGCCGCCCGGTGACATCGATCAGGCCAGAGCGGGCCATTTTCAAGACGACCTCTAGCGATACTGCCAGCAATGCCCCCAGCGCCAGCACCCAAAGCGTCGGTTCTGATTGATGCGGGATCACGCGGTCATAGACCTGAAGCGAGAACAGCGCGACGCCGACCGCCAGAAGATTGGCCACAAACGAGCCGGCGGCGACCTCCATCAATTGACGGCGGAAATGCGAGAATTCGCCCCAAAACCAATGCGGCACTGCGGCTTTATCACTGTGGCGCGCTTCCAGATCCGCCATGGTGGTGCGGGCGCGCAGGATGCGGTTGGAAAATACCGGGTTGAATTCGGACAGGGCGACTTCGGTGCGATTGTCGGGGCAGGTGGTGTCGTAAATTTCGACCGAAGCATCAGATTGTTTCAGCACCAGCACAACCTGACCCGATTGCATCAGGGCCAAGGCAGGCCAAAGCGCCTCGGTTGGCATGTTGACGTTTTGAACCTCTACCGTCAGGCCCGATTTGCGCAATGCGTCGGCCAGCTCGTCCAGCCCCAGCCTGCCACTTCCGGCGGCCATCTGGATACGCTCCAGCAAATCTGCGGCGGCGATTTCAGCGCCAAGCAACCCGGCATAGACCGAGGCCAGTTGCGCGCTGGCCATGGCGCGGTTGGTGTGGCGTGGCCGGTGCGGGCGTTGCGAAGGCGACGGGCGTGCAGTCGCATTCAGCGGCGTGCCGTCACCCCTACCGGCATTCAGATCAAAGGCTACGACGCGGTCGTTCACATTCTTTCCCCGTCCACCAAAACACCGCGCGTTCTTGCGATTTGCAACTGCAACAGCGCGATGTCGTATTTCAATGCGGCCTGCTCTCGTTCCATCTGCGAGAAGCTTTCATAGATCCCGACCAATTCCATCAACGGCCTGCGGCCCACTTTGTATTGTTCGGTGAACAGGCCAAGATTGCTGGATGTTTGGCGCAGAACAGAGGCGCCTTCCACTTCGCGGGCCGTCAATGTAGCGACCCTGCGTTCCAGCAAAACGAGAGTACGCTGCGCATCATCACGGGCGCTGGCACCGCGCTGGGCGGCAACCTCTTCGGTCGCAGCGATTGCCTGCAGGCTGGACCTTGTGCCAAAGCCAAAGGGTTGATCGGCACTGACCCGCACCCCGCTTGTCACGCCGTCTCCGTCAAGTGCCGCACCGGCTTTCAAGCCAGGTAGGAATCCCGCGCGCTGTATTTTCGCTTCTGCCACCAAGCGGCGACCCTCGCCATCAGCCTGCAAAACCGAAAGCGGCACCGTTCCATCAGAATTGCGCAAAACGGACAGCCCTGACAGGCCGTGCAGCGACGTGTTGGTCAAGGCGGAAAGTTCGGCCTGTGCTGTTGCGATCTCTTCGCGGTCAGCCGAAGCAATGGCCTTCATTTCTGCGATTTTCTGCCGGATCACGCGGTCTTCGGAACGATCCGAAAGGCCGCCTTCGACGCGCAGGCCCATGATGCGGCCATATTCGGTCATCCGCTCGACGGCTCGATCGGCCAGCAGGGATTGCTCGCCCGCACGCTGTGCTGTGACGTAATAGCTTAGCCCTTCATAGACCCGCATGTTCATCTCGTCTGACAGCGAAACGGCGGCCACTTCCACATCTGCGGCGGCAAACGCCCGTTCGGCCTTGCGGTGGCCGTTGTCGAACAAGACCTGTTCAACCAAGATCGAGGTCGCCATGCTGCTAAGAGAGGACAGGCTAACCGATGGGCCAATCGTCGGCAGCCAGTTTTTGGATTTCGCTTCGGCCTTCAGCCGGGCCACACGCAATTCAGCGGCGGCGGGGCCTTTGTTGGCGGTCAAAACAGCCTCGGCCACCTTGCCATAAGACCCCGAAGCAGGGATGACAGAGCGACGTGCGACCAAACCGTCGATAATAGCAGAGCGATCTTCATCACGTGCGGCCGCATCTTCGGCGGCACGGGTTATTTCCCCCGATCCGCTTGGCGATGCCGCAGGTTCAGAGGGGCGCGCGCCGCCAAACATCGAGACGCCGGGCGCGCCCTCGACACAGCCAGCCAGCAGCGCACACAAAAAGTATAGTCCAGCGGCGCTCGCGGGGCGCGATGCCCTGCCAGCCGTCGAGGTCTTGCGATGAATGGGCATATATCTGCCCCGTCAGATCGTCAGTTGGATGTCATCGTCCAGCAGAATTGTCGCACCGTCACTGCCGAGCGTGTAGACATTGAACACAGTCCCGTCGTCCGCTAGCTGAGTGCCAGCGGCTGTCGCGTTCTCCAACGTTATATGATCGTCAGCGCCACCCTTGACCGTCAGCACATTCGCAGGCCCGGTTATGGCGATCAAGTCTTCCGCCGTGATCGTCAAGCTTGCCGGGGCAAGGGTCAGATCCAAAGTGGTGAAGTCAAAGTTCTGGAAAGCTGTGTTGCCAAGATCAACGGTCACGTTGCCGGTATTGTTCGCCACCAACAAGCTGGAAGAGCTGTTGCCGGCGTCGTCTGCATGGTTGATGACCAAGAAATCGCCTTCGGGAACGGTTGTTCCGACAAATTGGACAATATTAGAGCCAAGGCTGTTGTTCGTAAGGGTGATCTCGTTCTGGCTGCCATCTTGACCGACACGGAAGAACTCGAAATTGCTGTCAATCGTTTCATCAAGGAAGACACCGGTTACGCCTTCTGCGCCGGATGTCGATTTGATGATATTGGTGACATTCGGAGCGTCGGCGGCAACGGTGTCGATCTGAACCGTTTCCGTGAAGCTTGCTGTGTTGCCCGCAAGGTCGGTCGCAGCGACTGTGACATCCACCGATGTGCCGGCATCGCCAGTTGGAAGCGAGGCGGCGCCAAACGTGGCTGTCCATGTGCCGCTGGTCCCGACCACAATGGTTTGTGTGGCACCGTTTGACAGCGTGATGACAATTGTTGAACCGGCCTCGCCGGTGCCGTTCAGGGTCAACCCGTCCGAGACTTCTTGGGCATTCAAGATGCCATCCCCACCGATGGTCCCGCCAGTTCGCACGAATGGCGTCACGATGCGGTCCACTTCGACCACTTCGCTATGTTGGGTGGAAACGTTGCCAAATCGGTCGGTTGCGACCGCTGTCAGCGTGACATTCGCTTCGCCCGCAGGGATCGAACCACTTGGGATGGTGATTGACCAGGTAGAGCCGTTCACCGTGGCTTGGAATGGCCCGGCAGTGCCGAAGTTCACCAGCACCGACGATCCGGCCTCAACCGTGCCAGTGACTGTCAAACCCTGCAAGGCTTCGGCATTGTTCAGCACGCCGTCGGTACCCGTTGACAGGCTAGAGCGGCCAAAATTGGTCACTTCGGTATCGACATTGATGTTTTGGGTCGAGGTGGCGGTATTGCCCGCCGCATCCGTGGCCGTCACAGTTGCCGTTTCGGTATAGGTCCCGCGTGCAATCTCGGCGCTTGCGAAACTGGCGCTCCAGGTTCCGTTGGATGTGGCGGTGACGGTGCGGGTGGCGTCCTGAAATTCGACCAAAACCTGCGCGCCTGCTTCGGCAGTGCCGGTAAGGGTGATGCCCGCCGACGCTTCGGCCCCCGAAATGGTATTGTCACCAACTTGTGTGGCGTTGAAGCCAGCAGAGGTGCCACGGTCAATTGTGATCTCGCGGGCATCTGTGGCCGTGTTACCGGCAATATCGGTCGCCGTCACAATTGCTGTCGTGGTGCCTGAAACGCTGGTAATCGCGCTTGCAGGGACACTGACTTCCCAAACACCGTTCAAGACGGTTCCTTGGAAGGTCGCGCCGTTCCATTCTACCGTGACACTTGCCGTATCGGCTGGCACTGAACCGGTCAGAACAAAACCCTGAGCCGCCTCGGTGTTGTTGATAACATTGTCAGCGGTCAATGTGTCGGTCGAGAATGATACCGAAGTCGTGGTGTCGATACGGATTGTGTGGCTAGCGGAAGAGCTGTTGCCCGCCGTGTCCACTGTGGTTGCTGTCAGGGTACGATCATATTCGCCAGCGGTGAACGTGCCCGCAGCATAGGTCACCGACCAGCTGCCATTGGCCGCCGTGGTCACTTGTTGCGATGCGCCGTCCAACGTTACCGTCACAACCGCACCTGCAGCGGAAAGGCCTGTTACGGTAACGGCACCGGCGGCTTCTGCACCATTGATAATATTGTCGCTCGCAACGGCGTTGAAGCCAAGTGCGTTTGGAATGGTATCGACCACCAAAGTCTCGGTGATAACGGTTTGGTTGCCCAGTTTATCGGTGGCGGTAATCGTGACCGGTACTGTATACTCGCCGCCCACGACTTCGGTCTGGCTGAATGTCACGGTCCAAGTACCATCGGACCCGACGGTGGTGGTTTGGGTCTCGGTGCCAATGACGACTGCGATAGAGGCGCCAACCTCGCCCTCGCCTGCAATGGTAACGCCGTCGCCGTGATCAATCAAATTTTCGATATGGCCAGCGGCCTCGCTGCCTTCGGTGACCGAAACTTCGGGTGGCGTCAGGTCGATGACAAAGGCCGGACCATCCAGAACGACAGGGTCAAAATCGGTGCCAGTGACGGTCACGACGGCCTCATGAGACCCGTCGGATGGCAGATCGTCGCCAGTGAACACAACACCCCAAATTCCGTCATCATCGATGGTTGTGGTCTGCGTCTGATCCCCAATCACGACTTCAACGACGTCACCAGGATTGCCGGTGCCGGTGACGTTAATTTCGGGATCTACGGTATTGGTCGTCTGGTTTGTCGAGGTGTTTGGCGTATCAACCGTTGGGTCGATATGGGTATCGCCATCACCGCCGCCGCCGCCACCAGCCAATGTGCCCAGAACACCCGCGCCAGCAGTAACTGCTGCCGCAGCGCCAACGCCGCTGCCACCCAAACCGGCCAGAAGGCCCGGAACAAACAGCGCCTGACCTACGGTATCATCTTCCGCAATCGCGGTTGCGGCCAGCTGTTTGTCATCGGTGAACCGAAGATCATCAACTGTCGAGAATTTGTTCCAAGTGTCGGCTTCGCCATAATTGGCGTAAAGCACACCGTTGCCGCCATCGGTCAGATAAACCTCGGCAACCTCGCCGTCATTGCTGAGGTATAGGCGATTGTCTTCGCCCGGATTTGTTTCAAAATAACTGCTCAACGTGATCTGGCGACCATCAATCAGCTGAAGGACAAGGTCATTGCCCTGCCGGGAATATCCCAAAACGCTGCTGGCTGAAATATTCAGCGAAACCGCTTCGCCAGACCCGACCTGAAGAAATTCACTTCCGCCTTCGCCCGCTATAGCGCCACGAACCACATTGCCCGCAACTGTGCGAACAGCGAAATCAATCGCATTAACCATTATACTACTCCGCCTCATTGCACCGGAACTTGCTCGACCCGGCATTTTTTTTTGACAGTTTTCTGCCCTATTATGGCCTTAATAAGAGCAATCTTTTGGCATTCCTAGCGTTTTTGAACACCAGAGCTGTAAATTCTTGGCGTATCCTGCGCATTCGGCGGTTCCGGCGCTAAATGTGGTGCAAAAACGTAACTCTTTGCGCTATTTCCAATTAGGGAAACAGTTGTAACTTTGTGCGATTGAATTATGAGTTGAATTTCTCTCCCTTGACTGTGTTTTGTTAATTTGAACCGATAGCCTCAAATAGGGGCGCCTTGGCTGGGATGTTCTTGTCACATGTGCTTGGTGCAAAACCACTGGGTTGGACGGAGTATGTAAGATGCGACAGATATTCGCTGGCGCGCAAATTTTTGACGGGACCCGTTTGCATAGCGGTAAGGCGCTTGTTGTCGACGATGGGGTTGTGACCGGGATTGAAGACGCAACTCATGCGGATGTAATGTTGGATGGCGGTCTTATTGCGCCGGCTTTCATCGATTTGCAGGTAAATGGCGGTGGTGGCATCATGCTTGACGATCAAGCCGATGCAGGGCGCATCGCTGTGATTTGTGCCACACATATTTTGCAAGGTTGCGCTGGTGTGATGCCGACGCTGATCACCGACACGCCCGAGGCGACCGCCAATGTAATCGCCGCTTGCGCGACTGCGGCGCAGGCGAATGTCCCGGGGTTTTTGGGTTTGCATCTTGAAGGGCCGCATTTGGATCTGAGCCGCAAGGGCGCGCATGACCCGGCGCTAATTCGCCCGATGACGCAGGCGGATTTGACGCAATTGATTGATGCGGCAGGGCAATTGCCGGCATTGATGGTCACCCTATCGCCGAAAGCGGTCACAAATGCGCAGATTTCGGCGCTGGCAAAGGCGGGGATTGTTGTCAGCCTGGGCCATACAGATTGCAGTTACGAGGAAGCACGTTCTGCAATGGATGCAGGGGCTGGATGCGCCACACATTTGTTCAACGCGATGAGCCAGCTTCAAAGCCGCGCGCCCGGGATGGTGGGGGCGGTGTTGGATTGCGATGTGGCGGCGGGTCTGATTGCAGATGGGATTCATGTCTCCGTCGCGGCACTGCGAATTGCCGTGGCAGCGCGACCAAACGGATTGTTTTTGGTCTCGGATTGCATGGGTTTTGCGGGAACGGAATTGACCGAGCTGGTCTTGGGTGGGCGGCGCATCACACGGCATGCGGGTCGCCTGACGCTTGATGACGGCGCGTTGGCGGGCGCTGATTTGCGGCTGGACGCGGCGCTTGCGCTGATGGTTCGGCGGGTGGGGGTTTCGCCCGAAGCAGCCCTTGCGATGGCCACATCAACCCCGGCTGCGTTGATTGGGATGTCTGCCCGATTGGGGCATTTGGTGCCCGGCAGGCGTGCCGATATGGTGCGACTCAATTCCGATTGGGGGCTTACGAATGTTTGGTGGGGCGGCGTCGCGCTTTAGACAGCGCGCGGCCTGCGGTATTTTAACGAAGGTATAAAAATGGAGAAAGGGCTACCCTTGCGGGCAACCCTTTCCGAGTTCCAAGGAGATGGGCCAGTTAGGTCTACCAAGCCCAATCATTCGAACTGTTCACTTAGGGGGCTACCCCTTGCAAACACCTCGCGTGACTGTCCCGACACCTCTCTCCAACATCACTCTAGACACTGGATCACCTCCTTTCAAAATATTGCCGATAAGTTGAGACTGGCATATATTTTGTGTTTGTCAAAAGTTTTTACGCATTGGTTGTGTCTAAATTCCGAATTATCAGTCGGAACGGCACAAGAGCCAGCAAGGCAAGCCCAAGTTTTACGCATAAATCAGCGACGGCAAGCGATATCCAAAGAGGGGCCACTGGGCCAAGCCCAAGCAGCGGTAGGGGTTCGGTCGCCCAAGACACATCATTGCCGGGTTCCAACCAGATCAGACTGGCCGAGAAGGCAATGCTGAAGAACAGCGCGGTGTCCAGCGAGGCCCCGACAAAGGTAGAGACCAGCGGCGCGCGCCACCACTTGCCATTGCGCAGTTTGTCGAAAATGCTGACATCCAGCATCTGCGCCACCAAAAATGCAAAGCCAGAGCCGACCGCGATGCGCAAGGTCACAAGCGGGCCGAACTCGCCCATGATCTGCGTGCCGATCAGCGAGCAAATCAGCCCAACCCCAAAGCCTGCCAGCACGATACGGCGTGCGGCACTTGGGCCATAAAGCCGGTTGGTGAGGTCGGTGACCAAAAACGCCAGCGGGTAGGTCAGCGCCCCCCAGGTCAGCCATTGGCCGAACAGGTATTGCACAAGAATATTCGAGGCCACCACGATGGCGGCCATGGCAAGAATGCCAGGGATAAGGTTGCGGGTCATATCATCTTTCCGTTTTAACAAGGTCGCGGACACTTGGACCCCACTATCGGGGACGCGGCGGATTACGCCCCTGACTGCGGGTTTGTCAAGGAAGCACGCGGTATTCGACAAATTCGGTGCGTTGGAACCAAAAGAAATTATCGTCGGAAACCATGGTCAAGCGGATGTCGCCTTTTGCATCTTGCCACAGGGATAGGCCTTCTAGATTATCATGCAGCCCTGCTGTGGTTTCAAACTCGGTTTTCTCATCGACAAAGCCTTCTGGCCCGATTGAAAAGCTACGAACGCGGCTGGAAAAGCCCAAAACACCGTGAAACCCGCGTTCCAGCACATAAAACCGCCCATCCGGGCCAAAATCCGCACCGACAGGCAAAAAACTGCCGCGACTGGGCAGATAAAGCCGCCGCGCGTCCGGTGGCAGAGTGTAGACGGGGAAGTCACCCCCGCCACGCGGACTTTCTGGCAAGGTGTACAATGTACCGTTTGCATCAATCGCCAAGGCCTCTAATGCGGAATTTCGGTACATTTTGGGGAAATCGGGATGACCCGGCAGTGCTATTCCGGGTTCGGAAATATCATCATATTCTACAATGCGGGCGGATTTAGCACCTTCAAAACTGACATAAAAATGCCCATTTGGACCAATCGCCAGCCCCTCACTATCGCCGAGCGGGCCCTTGAGAGGTGCGCCCACCTCGTCCAGCAATGGTGCAACTGGGTCCGAGGATACCGCCGAAATATTCCCATCGGCGTCGCGGGTTATCGTGCCCTTGGTCCAGCCCGCGCGATCGCTGATTGCGGTAAAAGTCAGCCCATCTTCGGCAAGCTCCAACCCCGAAAACCCGCCGTGAAGCGGGTCTGCGCTGCGCCAGACAAATGCTGCGATGTAGTTGAATGGAAGCGTCGCGATTGTGCTGCTGGCGGGCATCAACACCAAAATCGACGCGACGATCAGCGCGAGTCTAGAACGGATTGGCATTGTGTGGGCAAGTCCGCCATCGTGAGTTGCCGCGCGCCGCGTTTGCGGACGGCAGGTTTTTTCGTTTCTTTTGGCTTTTTGGCTGCGGGTTTGGGCGGGTGCAGATAATCGGTCACCCACCAACGCAATGTTTCGTCGCAACCGTTCCCGCCTTTCGATAGCTTTGACACGGTGGGCTTTTGCGTGACACAGGCAGATGCGCCCGGCGGGCATTTCAGCCGCACATGAAAATGCGTGTCATGGCCTGCAACGGGTCGAATTTTTTGCAGCCATTCCTTATCGGCGCGGGTTGCCGTCTTGCACATTTCCAGCTTAACGGCGGCGGCGACGAATATCCTGTCAACCCGCCGGTCCGAGGCCGCAGCCTTCAGCAGTGCATGGTGGCTGGCGGTCCAGTTTTTGGTCACCGATTTTTGATTTGAGGATCGCACGGGTATAGAGCTGATCTTTTCACGCTGCGCCCGTGACAGCTTCAGACTTTGGGGGGGCAGCATCCAGACATCTGCGTCTAGTCCGATCTGATGGCTGGCATGGCCCGAGGTCATCGGCCCACCACGTGGTTGCGTGATATCGCCGACATAAAGCCCCTTCCAGCCGACATTGACCGCCATGCGGCTTAGGTCTTGCAGGTAATCGATCATCACCGGCTGGCCGAAATTGCGGTGCCGCGAAAGCCGCATCGCCTGCCAAGTTGGTCCCGATTCTGCTAATTCCACACCGCCCGCACTACAGCCCTTGGCATAGGTGCCAATCGGCATTGGGGCTTGCTGCGACGGGTTTTTCTTTGCGCCTAACAGTTGGTTCGCAAGGCCCTTGGCCTGTGCCCCAACAGGCATCGCAAGAGCGGCCAACAACGGCAATAACAGCTTAAAATACATCATGTCAGGTGCGATCCCCATTTGGTTTCACCCAGAATAGCAGAATTAGCCCGATAAGAAACAAAGCAATCAGCGGGGTAATGCCGATCTGCTGGCTGCCGGTCAACTGGGTGGCCACCCCAATGGAAATCGGTGCGATGAATGCCGTCGCCTTGCCGGTCAGCGCATAAAGCCCGAAAGACTGCGTCATCTTATCCGGATCCGACTGGCGTACCATCATGGTTCGGCTGGCCGATTGCAACGCACCACCACCAGCCCCGATCAGCACACCCATGACATAAAACGCGATGTCTGGCAGGTTGCTTTCAGCCGCCACAGGCAATCCGAAAACCGATGTTCGAGAGATGAAGACAATGCTGATGGCCACGGCAGTCAACAGCAAAACATTCGCCGCAATCACAGGTTTGGGGCCAAACCGACTGTCGGCTTTGCCGCCCAACCAAGCAAAAACAGCGCCACTCAGCACCGCCAATATGCCAAAGACGCCGACATCGGTGACGGTCCAGTTCAGCACCCCTGCCGCATAGATACCGCCAAAGAAATACATCCCGTTCAGCGCATCGCGGTAAAACATCGACGACACCAGATAGGCAAACAGGCTTCTTTGTTTGGGCAGTTCTTTCAACGTTGCGCGCAGTTCCGGCATCGCAGTCCGCACGGCCATGGCCATGCTTACGGTTTTTTCGGACTTGGGTTCGCGCACCCATAAAAAGAACGGCACCATGAACAGCAGATACCAAATCGCGGTCAGCGGCCCGACGGCGCGGGTGCCTTCGCGCATCTCGGCATCCAGCCCAAAAATCGGCGCGATGCCGATCAGGGTTGTGCCCGTCGCGCCTTCTGCCAGCAGCACCAGCATGATAATCAGCGCGATCAGGCCACCAAGATAACCAAAGGCCCAGCCGGAACCTGAAATTTTGCCAAGCTCCTCTTCGCTGCCCAATCCGGGCAGCATAGCGTTGGTAAAGATCGTCGCGAATTCCATCCCGATCAGGCCGATGGCGAAAGACAGCATGACCAGCGTCAGGTTGAAATCGCCCGGCACGGCGTACCAAAGCCCAAAAGCGCCAAGCACATACATCACCGAGAAAAGTGCGATGAACCGCATCTTGCCACCTGCCTTATCGGCCACAGCGCCCAGCAATGGCGCGCAAATGGCGATCATGACCCCAGCCGCACCGACGCCGTAGCCCCAAACAGCCTGCGCGCGGCTGCCGTCGCCCAAAAGGTCCGCCATATAAGGCGCAAAGATGAAGGTGATCAGCAGGGTGTTATATGGCTGGCTGGCCCAATCAAAAAAGTACCAGCCCCAGATGCGTTTTTTGGCACTTGTCATCGTATTCCCTGCCTATTGGCTTATGCCCGGTAATCAAGCCTGAAAAGGCCGCGCGGTGCAAGCGTGCCTTGCAGTAGCCGTTTTGGGTGACGTTTTGGCGACGCCTAATCGCCAGAGGCCAGCAAAGCTTGCAGCCCTGCGCGGTAATCTGGGTAGGTCAGCGTCACGCCCAGCTCTTGGTGCAGCAGGTCATTTCGCACTCGCTTATTCTCGGCGTAAAAGCTGCGGGCCATTTGGGTCATGCTGGCTTTGTCCCAGTCTTCGGCAGCAGGGATCTGCAGACCCAAAAGATGCGCTGCATGGGCGATAACATCTTCGGGGGGGGCCGGGTCATCATCGCAGACATTGTAAATCGCACCGGGGCGGGGCCGGGCAAGCGAGGCCTGCAACACCAAAGCGATATCATCGACATGGATGCGCGAAAAAACCTGGTTGGGTTTCAAGATGCGCCGCGCCGTGCCCGCGCGTACTTTGGCAAAAGGGCCCCGGCCGGGGCCATAGATGCCAGCCAGCCGAAAAATATGCAGGGGCAGGCCAAGCGTTTGCCATTCGGCCTCGGCTTTCACACGTTGCGCGCCGCGCTGTGTCGTGGGATTCAGCGGCGTGGCCTCGTCGACCCAGTCGCCGCCATGGTCGCCGTAAACCCCGGTTGTCGAAAGATAGCCCGCCCATTCCAGCTTGGTCGCCGCAATCTCGTCGCGGTGCGCTGCAAGCACAGGGTCACCTTCTGGCCCCGGGGAAACCGAGGTTAAAAGATGCGTAGCGCGCGTCAATGCAGGGCCAAGCGGCGTGCCGGGCCAGATCAGCGGCTCGACCCCCTGCGAACGCAGGGCCTCGGCCTTCTCGGTGCTGCGTGTGGTGCCAATGACCTGCCAACCCAGCGGGATTAACCGCTTGGCCAAAGCCTGTGCCGAATAGCCATGTCCCAAAGAAAGAAGCGTTTTCATAAGGCGGACTATCAAGCGGCGTTTGCGAAGGTGCAACTTGATTTCGGCTGAAAAGCCGCGCAAATTCAGGTATGACCAAAAAGCAGGCAGATCTGGAAAGCGCCTATGCGCTGAAGTCACCGCAAGACAACCGGCGGCTTTATGCGGGCTGGGCGGAAAGCTATGATCAGGACTTTGCGACGCGGATGGGCTTTCGGATGCCAGCGCTGATTGCTGCGCGATTTGAAGGGGTTGGCCCAGTGCTGGACGTCGGCGCGGGAACCGGGCTTTTGGGGCAGGCGCTGGCCGCGCGCGGCATAGGGCCGATTGATGGCATCGATATTTCCACCGAAATGCTGGCGGTTGCGCGGGGAAAATCTGTGTACCGCGACTTGATCGAGGCGGATTTGACGCAGCCGCTGACCCTGCCCTGTACCGCCTATCACGGTATCGTCAGCTCTGGCACCTTTACCCATGGGCATGTTGGCCCGCAGGCGATTGAAGCGCTTTTGGGTGTCGCAGCCCCCGGCGCGCAATTTGTACTGTCGATTTTAGCAGGGATCTATGTCTCGGCCGGGTTTGAGGCGATGCTTGGGGCTTTGGCGGGGCGCATCACGCTGCCGCAGATCGTCGAAGAGCGGATTTATGACGCAGCACCTGATGCGGCTCACCGCGATGATACTTGCCTGATCGTCACCTTTCGGACGCTTTGATACGGTGTTGTTATGATTGCAGGGCAAGTTCAAGCAGGGGCTTGCGTAAGCGTGCCCCTTTCAGGTTAGATGCCGGATCCATAAAAGAAGAAGAAAAAAAAGATGCAAGACGATACCAAACAACCGATACTGACACCCGAGCATCCCGTCAGTGATATGTTTACCGATGCCACCGCCGCAGTTGATCGGCTGGAAACGCTTTATACCGAGGCGACGGCCTTTCTGGCCCGCCATTTCAGTACCGCCGTGCAAGGCCAAAAGCCAGCGGCACGCGTGCGGGCGTTTTACCCCGAGATCCGCCTGACCACGACCAGTTTTACCCAAACCGACAATCGGCTTAGCTTTGGTCATGTGGCGCAGCCCGGCACCTATTCGACCACGGTCACGCGGCCCGACTTGTTTCGGCAATACCTGATCCAGCAGATCGGGCTGTTGATGGCTTGTCACGGTATTGCCGTGCAGATCGGCCCATCGGACACGCCGATTCCGGTCCATTTCGCGGTGACCGGCAATCCCGCTCTGTCGGTCCCCCAAGAGGGCGTTTTGGATTTCAGCCTGCGGGATGTGTTTGACGTACCGGATCTGGTAACAACCAATGATGATATCGTCAACGGCACCCGCACGGCTTACGCAGATGGCTCTTTTCCGCTGGCACCGTTCACGGCGCAGCGGGTGGATTACTCGTTGGCGCGTCTATCGCACTATACGGCTACCAACCCCGAGCATTTTCAGAACCACGTTCTGTTTACCAACTATCAATTCTATGTCGACGAGTTCGAGGCCTATGCCCGTACCGCGCTGGCTGATCCAAAAAGTGACTACACGAGCTTTGTCGCACCGGGCAATCACGAGCTGACGCAGGCGGACGGCACGCTGTCGGTTGCGCCGAAAATGCCGCAAATGCCAGCTTACCACCTGAAACGCCCCGGCGGTCAGGGGATTACGCTGGTCAATATTGGCGTGGGTCCAAGCAATGCCAAGACCGCGACGGACCATATTGCCGTGCTGCGCCCGCATGCATGGTTAATGGTTGGGCATTGCGCCGGCTTGCGCAACAGCCAGTCTTTAGGCGATTTTGTGCTTGCCCATGCCTATCTGCGCGAAGATCACGTTTTGGACGATGACTTGCCGGTTTGGGTGCCGATCCCGGCGCTGGCCGAAATTCAGATCGCCTTGCAAGAGGCGGTGGCCGATGTCACGCAACTGCAAGGCTACGAGCTGAAACGCATTATGCGGACTGGGACCGTCGCCACGATCGACAACCGGAATTGGGAATTGCGCGATCAATCTGGTCCAGTGAAACGACTTAGCCAAAGTCGCGCGATTGCCTTGGACATGGAAAGTGCCACAATTGCCGCCAATGGATTTCGGTTTCGCGTGCCGTATGGCACTTTGCTATGCGTGTCCGACAAGCCTTTGCACGGCGAATTGAAGCTGCCCGGCATGGCCACGGATTTCTACAAAACGCAGGTTGCACGGCATTTGTTGATCGGAATTCGGGCGATGGAACGGCTCAGCGAAATGCCTTTGGAACGGATACACAGCCGCAAGTTGCGTAGTTTTGAAGAAACGGCGTTCCTTTAAGCGCGTCAAAACAGCAGTCAGAACCGAATTTGGGCTTGATTTAGACCGAAAAAACCTGTGTAGCGACAATATCTGCTATTGAGGCATGTATAGACCCTGCGTTAGCGCAGGGCACGAACAGGAGACAGGATATGAATAAGCCGATGACCAAGACCCAGCTGATCGCGGCCCTGGCCGAAGAAATGGGCGCCGACAAGAAAGTCGCCTCTGCTGCATTGGACGCTGTTGCGGCGCTGGTTGCACGTGAAGTGGCTGCTGGTGGTGCGATTACCCTGCCGGGTCTGGGGAAAGTGGCTTGCCGCGAACGCCCAGAGCGTCAGGTTCGCAACCCTGCAACGGGCGAGACAATGACCAAAGGCGCTGACAAGCAGGTGAAGTTCACCATCGCGAAAGCACTGAAAGACAGCGTAAACGGCTGATTATCTGGCATTGCGCAGACTTATTAAGGCTGCCCTTTGGGGGCGGCCTTTTTCATGCGCGGTTATCGGTTTTGAAAGGCCAATCGTTGCCCAAGTCCGCAATGGATTGTTCCGATGACTTTGAAATGCCAGCGCGTAGGTTAGAAACGCCTGACGGAAGGCTTTGCACGAACGCCCCGCCGCCGCTTGGCAGTTGACCTTCCCCGCCCCCTAGGTCAGCAAGGCGCGAGGCAATTGGGGATACGGCCGATGGATCTGCGTTCGATATTCATGGGGCTGGCTTTTGCCGTGATGTGGTCTTCAGCGTTTACCTCGGCCCGGATGATCGTCGCGGATGCGCCGCCACTGACAGCGCTGGCGTTGCGCTTCGCAGTGTCAGGTCTGATTGGCATTATCATCGCAAAGGCTTTGGGGCAAAGCCTGACGCTGAACAAATCGCAATGGCGCAGTACCGTGATTTTTGGCATCTGCCAGAATGCACTGTATCTGGGGCTCAACTTCACGGCGATGCAATGGGTCGAGGCCTCTTTGGCCGCCATTGTTGCCTCTACCATGCCGTTGCTGGTGGCGCTGGCCGGTTGGGCCTTGTTTGGCGAACGGCTGCGGGCGCTGGGCTATGCTGGGTTGTTGGCAGGCGTGACCGGGGTGGCGATTATCATGGGGTCGCGGCTTTCGCAGGGTGTTGATCTGACGGGGCTGATCTTTTGCGGCATCGGTGTGCTGGCGCTGACATTTGCAACGCTGGCGGTGCGGGGGGCATCT
>JBLIGH010000005.1:0-21582 GCA_047636855.1 Pseudorhodobacter sp. | reverse complement strand
CACTTGGGTATTCAATACCCAAGTGGCCTCTTATTCTTATGCAGAGCTGAGCGGCGGCTTGATCAAAGGCTATATGCTGATCTGGACACCCGAGCAGGCCGATAAGGCAGGTCGCGCGCTGTCGGCGATGCAAGCCTCGTTCAAACCAGTGGGCAAACGGGCGCTGGACCCGGGCTTGATCTCACTGGACGACGCGCAGCGCCGCAGCTTGCTTGCCGGTATGGAAGTGCGCCGGCCTCGCCTGTCGCGCACGGGGTTTTTCGTCTCTGGCAATGGGGCGGTTATAACGACCATCGAAGCGGTGCAAAGCTGCAGCCGCATCACGCTGAACCGTGAAACCGAAACCAGCATCACGGCGACGGACGAGGCAACCGGTCTGGCGCTGTTGACGCCGAAGCAGGCTTTGGCCCCTCGGGTCATTGCAGGCCTGGAACTGACCCCGCCGCGCATCGGCACCGAAATTGCAGTGTCGGGCTTTTCCTATGAGGACGCCCTGCCCTCGCCCACCCTGACCTTTGGTGCTTTGGAAGATACCAAAGGCCTTGCCGGCGAGCTTGGCATAAACCGTTTGTCCCTGACCGCGCTTCCCGGCGATGCGGGCGGGCCGGTGATTGACGGGACTGGTGCGGTGTTGGGTATGCTTATGACACCGCAGGCAGACACGGGTCGGGTCTTGCCAAAAGAGGTGGCTTTTCTCGCCACATCCGCGCAGGTTTCGGCCTTGATGACCCGCGCGGGGCTGGTGCCGCAACCCGCCAAGCGTGACGGTGCGCTGGCCCCCGAAGACCTGACCGACCTTGCCAATGCAATGACCGTTCTGGTGTCATGCTGGGAATAACCACCGCTTTGCGCTGAGGTCCAAAAACCCGCCCTTGCACCAAGCAAAGGCGGGTTTTTCTTTATCCAGCCAAAGTGGTGCTTTGCTCAGTTGCGCCAGAAGCTGGCCAGAAATAGCACATAGACCGAAAGCAGCTCTAACCGGCCCACCAGCATCGCGACAATCATGATCCAGCGGGCGGTGGCCGGGAACCCGTCGACAGCGCCAGTCGGCCCTACCCCTGGCCCAAAAGCCGGGCCGACGTTGGCCACAGCGGTCCAGGCGGCCGTAAAGGCGGTTTTCATCTCTAGCCCTGTCAGCGATAAGGCCACCGCGACAAGCCCAAAGGTCAGAATGAACATCGTGAAGAAAACAATCACGGAATCGATGATATCGCCGCTGACCCGACGCCCTTCATAGCGCACATCGATCACGGCCGAAGGGCTGTGTAGCCGACGGATTTGCACGCGGATCGCCTCGAATAAAATCAGGTAGCGAAACACCTTTACCGAACAGCCGGTCGAAGAGGTGCAGCCACCAATCAATCCAACCGCAATCAGCACCACGAAGGGAAACGGGCCCCAAGTGGACAGATCCACCGAGGAAAAACCAGTGCCCGAAAACGTCGAGACGACGTTGAAACTACTTTCGCGCAAGGTTTCCCAGAAGGAACGCCCAAGATAGAACATTTCATAGAAAACAACCGCGAGAATCGCGTAACAGTTCCAGCGCAAGTAGGCTCGTATCTGCGCGTCCTTCCACAACGGTCGGTATGATCCTTGCGCCATCTGCACGAAGCGGATGAACGGCATGGATGCCAACAGCATGAAGAAAATGGCGACCAATTCCATGCTATGAGGAAACTTGCCAAAAGAAATGTCAGAGTTAGAGAAACCACCCGTCGAAACCGTTGTCAGCGAGTGCATGACCGCGTCAAACCCGCTCATCCCCAGCGCGAAATAGGCAATCGCACAAGCGATTGTCAGCAAGATGTAAATCTGAATCAACGCCGCTGAGATATCAAAGGCCCTGGGCAGAATTTTTCCAAGCGTATCAAAGCCTTCCGAGCGAAAAAATTGCATCCCCCCGACCTTCATAACCGGAAGAAAAATCATCGCGACGATCACGATCCCCAAGCCCCCCAACCATTGCAGGATGCCGCGCCAAAGGTTCATGCCCGGTGGCAGATCATCCAAACCAACAAAGACCGTGGTTCCGGTTGTCGTCATGCCCGAGACCGCCTCGAAAACCGCATTGGTCAATGTTGCATCGGGGGCCCCAAACATGAAGGGCAACGCGCCGAAAAGCGGCAAAGCCACCCAAGTCCCGGTTGTCAGCAAGAAGGATTCGCGCAAGGTAATGCCGCGCCCTGACCCTGCCGCATTGGCACAAGCCAGCGACATCATCGCCCCGAACAAAGCCGTAACAATTGCGGCTTCCAAAAAAGCCTGCCAGTTTTCGTCGCCCGAGGCATAATCCAATGCCATCGGAAACAACATCATCGCCCCTAAAGTGACGAGAAGCAGGCCAATCACATATCCCACAGGGCGCAAGTCGATCATGAGGGCAGGCTTGGCGCGACACCGCAGCACTGTCAAGACTTTCATCGCGCAACATCAAGGACCCGCAAGACCTGCGGCCCGAAAGCCTTAGCCGACGTGGAAAAGCGTCGTGAAAAGGCGCGGATCCAGGCTTTCGGTTGCAAAGGTCGGGCCTTGTGTCAGCAAGCTGACAGCATCATGGCTGTGCAGGCTTTCTTGGTGACTGGCCAGCACCCGAAAATCACCGATCCTTGGGTCTTGCTGCAATTGCGCGCAAAAACTACGGGCCGCATCTTCGACAAAAATCGGGTTGGCCGCGTTCAGTTCGGCAAAGGCCTGCTCGTCTTCGCGCTTGACCATCACTTGCGTCTCGGTCGGCACACCTGCACGGGCCAGTTCGATAAGGTCTTCGAACCAAAGGCATTTATGATCCGTCAACTCGACCGAGATGCGGGCAACCGAACGCTGCGAATGCGGCGTCGCCAATTGTTCGCGCGTGCGGCGGGCATGTTCGGCCAGCTCTAGCGAGCAAGGGCAAGTGCTGGAATATACGTAATCCAGATGCATGATTTTCTTGCGCACGCCGCCCGCATCAACCAGCTCCAATGCGATGTCGTAATATTGCCAGCCGGACAGGCCAGATCGCAAGGACGTCACCTTCATAGGGAATGAAAACCGCATCTGGATCCGCGCATCAAAGCTTTCCAGATCCCGCTTATAATCCTCTAATGCGCGCTCTATCACTTCGCAGCTAAACGATTTTTCAGCATACGCGTAGAATGAGCGCATGATGCGGCTCATGTTGATGCCTTTCTTTTCGGCCTCAAGGCTAACCGTGCCTGTGACCGAGGTTTCCAGCAGCAAATCGCCGTTATCGCGGGTCCGGTAATGGATCGGCAGACGAAAATTCGAGATCCCGACGTGTTGGATCTGCGTCTTGGCACCGACAATCAGGCTGGCAGGCCCGTTTTGCAGGTCAGGCAGTCCGGCTTTATAGGCCTCGTCAACTTTGAAATCTTCGGGATATTCCCGGCTCAGAACCGGGTTGGCCCCGTTCAACAAACAACGCGCCGCTACCTCTATCTCGGCGATTTCGGCCTCCAATGGCGCACCCATCCATTGCCGCAGCAAAACCAGTGCCGCCTCAGCCTCTTCGCGACTTGGCTTACGATCCATCTCGAGCGTGTGTACATTCATAGCGCGTTCCTTACGAATTCTCTCACTGAACGATATGGGGCGGTCGCCGCAAAATACCATTTAGTTTATTCTCGTCGCGGCTCAAAGGCGGCATCAGACAGGGAACAATCGTCAAAAAGACAAAGGTTTTCGAACACCCGCCGCTGCTTTGCTGTGACGATGATGCCTGATCATTTTAGAGGCAATCTGACCTTTGCACCATGCAATTTCGAAAATTTGCATAAATGCAGGCATATTTTCGCATCGCCGCAGGCTTGTGCAGCCGCCATTGAAGCCCCTTTACCGACAGGTCGACCGCGCCAAGGCCCGGCAGAAACGTTGCGTAAAAAGACAACTTTGCTGTCAGGCCTTTTCAGACCCGACAGCAATTAATCCCACAGCCGGGCAAATTTGCTTTGCTAAATCGCGGCCAAGGCCTGCATCAGATCGGCAATCAAATCGTCAGGATCTTCCAAGCCAACCGACAAGCGGATCAAGCCGTAAGTGATGCCAAGCAACTCTTTTTGGTCTTCTGACAATCGCATATGCGTGGTGGTCGCCGGATGCGTCGCTATGGATTTCGCATCGCCAAGATTGTTCGAGATTTTGATAATCTCCAAAGCATTCATGAAGCGAAATGCGGCCTCTTTGCCGCCCTTGATGTCAAAGGCCAGCATCGTGCCGCCGGTGCCCAATTGCCGTGCCGCCAGATCGACTTGAGGGTGACTGCGAAGCCCGGGGAAAATGACCTTTGACAGGCTTGCATGCCCTTCAAGCGCCGTGGCAACCGTCATGGCCCCCTGCGCCATCGCCCGGCAGCGCAGATCCAGCGTCACCATCCCATTAAGCATGATCCAAGCGGTAAACGGACTCATGGAACCGCCGGTATGCTTCATATAGGGTTCGACCGTTTTGCGAATAAATTCGCTTGTGCCGCAGATCACACCGCCCAAAGCGCGGCCCTGACCGTCGATATGCTTGGTTGTCGAATAGACAATCACATCCGCACCTTGTTCGACAGCTTTGCTGAAAATGGGTGTCGAGAACACATTGTCGACGATAACAATCGCGCCGTGTTCATGTGCAATCGCGGATACGGCTTCGATATCAATCAGTTCCAGCGTTGGGTTCGACATAGACTCGAAGAACACCGCCTTAGTCTTTGGCGTAATGGCATTTTCCCATTCTGATAGGTTTGGACCATCAACGAATGTCACATGCACGCCGTACCGGGTCAGGACCTCTTCCAGCACGTAAAGGCAAGAACCAAACAGCGCGCGGCTGGACACAACATGATCGCCGGCGCGCAGCATCGACGTCAGCGCCCCCGAGACCGCAGCCATCCCCGAGGCTGTTGCAAATGCGTCCTCGGTGCCTTCTAATGCCGCAATACGCTCTTCAAAACTGCGCACCGTCGGATTGCCGTATCGGGCATAGATAAACTCATCATTGCCGGCTTTGACGAAGCGCGCCTCGGCTTGTTCTGCGCTGTCATAGGCAAAGCCCTGCGTTAGAAAGATCGCCTCTGCCATCTCGCCATATTGGCTGCGGCGGCTGCCTTCATGCACCAATTTTGTGCGTATTTTCCAGTCTTTCGACATATCCTGGCCCTCGCCCATAAAAAAACCGGCAACCAAAAAGGGGCCGGGGCAAGACCCGAAACCTCTTTAGCGGTTTATTTAACGTGGCCCGCAATCCGGTAACAAAGCGCCACACCTCAAGCGATACGACTCTGTTGAGAAAAGGTCAACTCCCCTGCTCATCGGTTTTTACGATGCGTGGCAGAAGGCGCATATCGTACGGGCGCGCGGGTATTCTTGGCGGTAGGGCTGCGCGTCTTTTCAGCGTGACGCAGCCTCAAATGCGCACCTCGGTACTCATTTTTGTGCCATGGCGTTACAAAGAACACCCCCGAATTAACCTGATATCCATCGCAATCATGCAATCAAATCGCCTTACAATATATTGAAATCGCGTAATTTTCCGAAAGTGCTTAGGGTTTCGACCCAAAGTGAATGACCGCCTGTTGATGATCGCCCCTAGGTTTTGCCCCGACCGCAAATGTCACGGCCTGCCTTGCGATGTTCACATTGCAGTGATGCCGCGAACGGCCCCGCAATTTTCAGGGCCGGGGCTGGGCGTTGCTTTGGGTGGGGTCACACCAAACCCTTGAGGGCAAACCCGATCTCGCGCGTTGGCTAGAACAGATGCCGCCCGACCCTGCGGAATAGCAGGTCGCGCCTTGGATGCAGAAAAACGTCTCGGCATCGCAAAAAAAACAAGGATGCACAAAACACGTTTTTCGGGCGAAAGGACTATGCCGCGCCCAAACTTGCGCGCCCCGCCTGCGGCTTGGTGGGGTGCCTCAAACCTGATCTTTTGGGTCTGCATCTGCTTTTGGCTCTTCAACCGCATATTTCGTGAAAAGCTTGGCCTGCGTCATGAAAAACAAGAACAACGCCGCAGTCAGCCCAAAGGTTTTGAAATTGACCCAAGCCTCGGTGGAAAACGACCGCCAGACCACTTCATTAGAGACCGCCAGCGCCACGAAGAACAAGGTCAAGCGCTTGGTTAAAATCATCCAACCTTCAGCCTGTAAGGGCAGCGCCTCTTCCATGACAGATCGCAGATAGGATTGCCCGCGCATCAGGCCAAAGCCCAGAATACCTGCAAAAAGCGCATAGATCATCGTCGGCTTTACTTTGAAAAACCGCTCGTCATTCAGCCAGACGGTCAGCCCGCCAAAGATGACGATCAACACCAATGTCACGATCTGCATTTTCGACAGCTTGCCGGTCAAGGCCCATAAAATACCCGTCGATACCAGCATCAAGGGGATGAAGGCGGCCGTGACCACGATGAACCCGGCGTATTCGGTGCCGCCGAAGGTAAAAACCTGATCCTTCAACCGACTAAAACCGATGAAAAACGCCACGATTGGGCCCAGCTCTAGCAGCAGTTTCAGGCCTGTATTGATTTTGCGTTCAGCCATTCTCTTTATCCCATTAACTCGACAACGACTGCACCTGCGGCAATCAAAGTCATCAATCCCAGTTGCACCCGTGTCACCCGTTCTTTCAACACCAACCAGCCGATCAGCGCTGCAAAAACCGTCGAGGTTTCGCGCAATACCGCTGCTTCGCCCACATTTCCAAGTCGCGTCGCCATCAAGATGGACCCAAAACTGAAAAACGCCACAAAAGCCCCAAGCAGCCCCCGTTTCAACAATGGGATAAGTTCTTGCTGTGACAAGGCCATCAGTTGCTTTCGCATCAAGATCGGCATCAAAACCCCATCAAACATGAAAAACCAAGCCAAAAAGGTAAAAGGGTCTTCGGTGGCGCGGATGCCGTAGGCGTCAAAGGTTGTGTAAAGCGCCACGAACAGACCAGTTGCCACGGCAAGGCCCAAAGCCGCCACCAAAGTCTCGCGGGCGACCGAGACATAGCGCAGATTATAGGCGGCCAAGCCGAAAATTCCCGTCAGCAAAATGGCGAGGCCAACCCATTGACCCGGTGTGAAATGTTCCTACAAAACCAGCCCCGCTCGCAGACCAAAAAAACGCGGCCCAGTGCCGCGCACGACCGGATAGACCACGGTATAGGCGCCTCGGCTGTAGGTCATGGCTTGCAGGCATTTGTAGCCGGCATGAATGAAAAAGGCACCCAAAAAGATCAGCCACATATGCGGTTCAGGCCATGGCACGACGAACAGCGCGAAGGGGGCGGCGATCAAGCCATAGCACAGATCGATCGAGGCGCGTGAAATCCAAGGGTCGTGGCGGCCTTTTTGCAACGCCCCAAAAAGCGCGTGTAAGACTGCGGCCAAAAGAGCGAGACCCAGCGCCAGATCATAGCCCGCCTCGGTGCCCTCAAGGGCGCGAAACCAGTCGCTCATGTTCGGCGGGCCAGAACCGGGTCGCGGTGGGGGGCCAGCGCCCTGCACCCCCTGGAATATTTTTGCCGAACAGAACGCAAAATCATTTGTCGAGACCCACAAGTGCTGCTGCAAACTCTTCAGGATCAAACGGGGACAGATCGTCGATTTGCTCGCCGACCCCAATCGCATGGATCGGCAGGCCAAATTTATCGGCCAGCGCCACAAGCACGCCACCCTTGGCTGTGCCGTCGAGTTTGGTCATAATCAGACCCGAAACATTGGCCAATTTGAGGAAGGTCTCGACCTGATTGAGGGCATTTTGGCCCGTTGTCGCGTCGAGCACCAAAAGCGTGTTATGCGGTGCCTCGGGGTCTTTCTTACGGATCACCCGGACGATCTTGGACAGTTCCTCCATCAGGTCAGCGCGGTTTTGCAGTCGCCCGGCCGTGTCTATCATCAAAAGATCCGCGCCGATGTCCTGCGCCGTGACCATCGCATCAAAAGCAAGGCTGGCCGGGTCCGAGCCTTCGGGGGCCGTCAGGACCGGCACGCCCGCACGCTGACCCCAGACTTGCAGCTGTTCGACCGCTGCGGCGCGGAAGGTATCGCCTGCCGCAATCACCACGGTTTTGCCTGCCGCTTTGAATTGGCTGGCAAGTTTGCCAATCGTCGTGGTTTTGCCAGAGCCATTGACCCCGACCACCAGCACGACTTGCGGACGCTTGGCATAAATCGGCAAGGGCCGCGCCACCTGCGTCATAATCCGCACAACCTCTGCCGCCAGGGCTTCTTTGATTTCGGTCACGCTGACCTGCCTGCCCATCCGTCCTTCTGCGATATTGGCGGTGACGCGCAATGCTGTCTCTACCCCCATATCCGCTTCGATCAACAGCTCTTCAAGGCTTTCGAGCATCGCGTCGTCAAATGTGCGCCGGGCTTCTGGCGCTGTGCGGCCCACCAGTTTGCTCAGAATGCCTGTGGCGGGTGCGGGCGGCGCATCGTTGCCCACAATTGTATCCAGCCCCTCGCCGATTTTATCCGAAGAGCGGAACATCCGGTCTTTCAGCTTTTTGAAAAAGGACATGCGGCCTCCGGTGCGGGAAATGATTTCTTTCCACCTAGCCAATTCGCAGCGGATTTGGAAGGGCTTAGCCTTTGGCAGCTATCCCGCAGATGGCAGGCCCGACATCGACCCTGATTTGGTCACGCCGACGAGCCGCCGAAAGCGACGGACCGAGGCGCAATTCCACTGTTCCTTCACGCATCCCGTGCTAAATCTAGTTTTATGAAAAACCCCGGCACGCGCCTGACCTCGATGTTTGCCTTCGCCTTGGCGACGACAACACCTTTGGCGCTGTTTGCGCTGGGGATAGGTTTTGGCGGGGCTTGGGCGGCACTGGCGTTGCTTTACATGTCCGTGTTGAGCTTTATTCTGGATCAGATGATCCGCAATATGGGTTCGGGCGCGCCGGACGGTTGCGAATTTCCCGGTGCAGATTCTTTGCTGGTCGTCTTGGGGCTGGGGCACCTTGCGTTGTTGCCGTTGGTGGTCTGGGCGATTGCAGGGGAAAGCGGGCTTACGGTGCCTGCGAAAGCGCTGCTTTTTGTCGGGGCGGGGCTGTGGTTTGGGCAAGTGGCCAATCCTTGCGCGCATGAGCTGATCCACCGGCCACAACGCCGCTTGTTCAGGCTGGGCGTTGTGATCTACGCCTCTTTGCTGTTCGGCCATCATGCCTCGGCGCATCGTTTGGTGCATCATTTTCACGCGGCCAGCCCGAAAGACCCCAACACGGCCCGCGCGGGCGAAGGGTTTTACCGTTTTGCGGCAAGGGCTTGGATCGTGTCCTTTCGGTTGGGCTGGCAAGCCGAGGCCACGCGCCAAAAAGGCCTGCACCCGTATTTTGGTTATTTCGCCATCGCAGCGATCAGCCTGATGCTTGGGTATGGCATCGCGGGCGGTATGGGGGTGTTGGTCTGGGTTGGGCTGGCGATCCATGCGCAAAGCCAATTGTTGCTGGCCGATTACGTACAGCATTACGGGCTGATGCGCCGCAGCCTGCCCGATGGGCGCTTGGAACCGGTCGGCGATCAACATAGCTGGAATGCGCCTTATTGGTTCTCTTCTGCGCTTATGCTGAATGCACCGCGCCATTCGGATCACCACGCGCACCCGTCACGGCCCTACCCTGCCCTGCGCTTGCCCGATCCCAGCACCGCCCCGCAATTGCCCTATCCTTTGCCGTTTTGCTGTTTGCTGGCGCTATCGCCCCCGCATTGGCGGCGCATTATCCATCCCATCTTGAAACCATGGCGTTAAATTTAGGCAAAACCGCGCGCATCAAGCGGGCGTGACTGGCAATTGCAGCCGCGTTTTGGCACTCTGGGGTGACCCTATATCTTGAAAGGCATTTGCCCCATGCGCGCCACTTTAATCTGCTGCCTTCTTGCCTTCGCGGCAACAGCCCATGCCGAAACCCAGATGACCGGGGCCGAATTTGAGGCCTATGCGACCGGTAAAACCCTGACCTATGCCGCGCACGGCCAGATTTACGGGGTAGAGCAATACCTGCCCGGGCGCCGGGTGCGTTGGGCCTTTATCGATGACACCTGCCGCATCGGCACTTGGTACGAGGCGCAAGAGCAGATTTGCTTTGTGTACGAGCATGATGCGACGCCGCAATGCTGGACATTTCACCTTGGCGCCAGCGGTCTGACCGCGCGCTTTGTCACGGATCCGCCCGGAACTGAATTGACCGAAGTGGGGCAAAGCCCGGATCCTTTGGCCTGCGCTGGCCCGGATGTTGGCGTCTAGGCCCGTCTAGAACAGGCTGCCCTGCTCGCCCGGTTTTTTCGCAGCGCGCGGTTTGGGCGCAGGTTTTGGCGGCTCTGACGCAACAGAACCTGTGTCGCCGCCCGGCTGCATACGCCCATCGTGAAACTGGATTTCCAGCGCACTGGCTTTGGCAGCCTCGCGTACCGAAGTCACAACCACACCCGCCGCCCGCACCACAGCATAGCCGCGTTGCAGCGTTTCGGTATAGCCCAAGGATTGCCGCGTGCGGTCCAGGGCTTCCAGCCGTTTTGCAAGCTCGCCAAGCCGCAGCGCCGGGGCCGATTGCAAGCGGCTGTCCAGCCCCGCCAGTTTTTCGCGCGATTTGGCGATCTCGCGCCCAGCATCGGCAAAGGCGCGGGCCCGTGCCGAGGTCAGCCTATCGACCTGCACGCGCAACCGGTCACCCGCCCGCTCAATCCGCCGCGCAACCGCGCCCGTCAATGCCCGATCACGCTCGGCCAACCGGTCTTGCCGCCGTGCGACCATATCCAAAAGCAACCGGGGCCGCATCGGGGCCGAAGCCCGGTCCAGGCTTGCGCGCTTTGCACTGACCGCCAGTTGCAACGCCCCCGACAGCCGCCCCGACCACAAATCAAACCGCTGCGCCGCAGATTGCGTCAGCGTATCGGGGCGCGGCAAGGCACGGGCCAAATCGCGCAACCGCTGACCCCGCAAAGACATGCCTTGCGCCACCGAGCGCGACAGCCGCGCCACCTGCCCGTCAAGCGTCGCCAGCAAATCCAGCCGCACCGGCACTGCCATTTCGGCGGCAGCCGTTGGCGTCGGGGCACGCCTGTCGCTGGCAAAATCAATCAAAGTGGTATCGGTTTCATGCCCAACAGCCGAGATCAGGGGGATCTCGCTTTCCGCCGCCGCCCGGACCACCAGTTCTTCGTTAAAGCCCCACAGATCCTCAAGGCTACCACCGCCGCGCGCCACGATGATCAGATCGGGCCGTGGGATCGGGCCGCCGGGGGCAATTGCGTTGAAGCCCCGGATCGCCGCTGCAACCTCTGGCGCACAGGCCTGCCCTTGCACCGCCACGGGCCATATCAACACATGACGCGGAAACCGGTCGCGCAAACGGTGCAAAATATCGCGGATAACCGCCCCCGAGGGCGAGGTCACCACGCCGATCACCGCAGGCAAATAAGGGATGTCGCGCTTGCGGTCGGCGTCAAACAGGCCTTCTGCGGCCAGTTTGACGCGCCGCGCCTCTAGCATCGCCATCAGCGCCCCGGCCCCTGCAGGCTGCACATCCTCGACGATCAGCTGATATTTCGACTGGCCGGGAAAGGTCGTCATCCGGCCTTTGGCCACGACCTCCATCCCCTCTTCCGGGCGGACCTGCATCTTGGCAACCTGGCCCTTCCAGCTGATCGCCGCGATAACGCTGCGGTCGTCTTTCAGATCAAAATACAAATGCCCCGAGGCGGGCCGAGAGACGCGCCCAACCTCGCCCCGCACCCGAACCAGGCCAAATTCACCCTCGATCACCCGCTTCACAGCGCCCGAAAGCTCGGACACCGTGAATTCCGGCGCATTGTCCGGGGTAACGTCGCTGGCAGCCTCTTCAAACATATCCATCACATCGCCGTCCCGTCTTTACCGCACGATCAGCCTGCCTAAGCGCCTCTTTACCGTTCAGCGGCCCATTCGATCCGTGAACCGGTCAATTGCGCCGTTGAACACGCTAAACGCCGCAAATCACGCTTCCCGGTTGTCGTCATGTCTGACACAGACTAAGACGCAACGAGACAAATTCCAAGCGGGGACGATGCAATGAATATCCTGATTTTGGGCAGTGGCGGGCGCGAACACGCGCTGGCTTGGGCGATCAAGCAAAACCCGAAATGTGATCGGCTAATCGTCGCACCCGGGAATGCGGGCATCGCGATGCTGGCTGAATGCGCCGATATTGATGTGATGAACGCCGCCTCGGTTGTGCGGTTTTGCGAAGAAAACGCCATTGATTTCGTCGTGGTAGGGCCAGAGGCGCCGCTGGCCGCCGGTGTTGCGGATGCCACGCGCGCGGCAGGTCTGTTGACCTTCGGCCCTTCGGCGGCGGCGGCACGGCTTGAGGCCTCGAAGGCGTTTACCAAAGAAATTTGCGACGCTTGCGGCGCGCCCACCGCAGGCTATGCGCGCTTCACAGATGCCGCCGCTGCGCGCGCCTATGTGCAACAGCATGGCGCGCCTTTGGTCATCAAGGCCGATGGCCTTGCCGCGGGCAAAGGCGTCATCATGGGGATGACCTTGCAAGAAGCGCTAGATGGGATTGACGAAATCTTTGGCGGTGCCTTTGGTGCCGCTGGCGCTGAAGTGGTGATCGAAGAATTCATGGAGGGTGAAGAGGCCAGCCTTTTCATCCTGTCCGATGGCACTGACGTCTTGTCGGTTGGCACCGCGCAAGATCATAAACGTGCAGGCGATGGCGATACTGGCCCCAATACCGGCGGCATGGGGGCTTATAGCCCTGCGCCAATTTTGTCGGACGCGGTGACCCAGCAAGTGATGGACCAGATCGTGCGCCCGACCGTGGCTGAGATGGCAAAACGTGGCACACCGTTTGAAGGCGTGCTGTACGTCGGATTGATGATCAAGGACGGCCATGCCCGGCTGGTCGAATATAACGTGCGCTTTGGCGACCCGGAATGTCAGGTTTTGATGCTGCGCCTAGGTGCGCAGATGTTGGATCTGCTGCTGGCCTGCGCGCAAAAGCGTCTTGGTGATGCACAGGTCAACTGGGCTGATGACCATGCGCTGACCGTGGTGATGGCGGCAGATGGCTATCCCGGGCCCTATGCCAAGGGCACCCAGATCAACGGATTGAATGCGCTGCCAGAAGACAGCTTTAACATGGTGTTTCACGCTGGCACCAAGGCCGAGGACGGCAAGATCACCGCAAATGGCGGGCGCGTCCTGAACGTCACAACCCGTGGCGAAACCTTGGCCGCAGCGCAGGCGCGCGCTTATGCCATGGTGGACCAGATCGATTGGCCCGAAGGCTTCTGCCGCCGCGATATCGGCTGGCGCGCCCTTTGATATCCCCCCCTGCAACAGCGCCTGATTTGGCGGTTGCGCGCTGCCGAAAGCTGGCAAACTGAAATCGGTACATTTGGGGCAATTCCCCAGTGATGATCCGCTCGCGCGGAATCTCTGGTCTTGCGCCCCGCACCTGCGCCGCATAATAAGCGCCCGAGTTCTGGGCTAGCCTCGCGGAGGGAAGAAATGCCGCTTCTCGTTATGAAATTTGGCGGCACTTCGGTCGCTGACCTGTCGCGCATCAAGAATGCCGCGCTGAAGGTGAAACGCGAAGTGGAGCGTGGCTATGACGTGATCGTCATCGTCAGCGCCATGTCGGGCAAGACCAATGAATTGGTCGGGTGGGTCGAACAGACCTCGCCGCTGTTTGATGCGCGCGAATATGACGCAATCGTTTCCAGTGGTGAAAACGTCACAGCCGGGCTGATGGCTTTGACATTGCAAGAAATGGATGTGCCCGCGCGCAGCTGGCAAGGTTGGCAAGTGCCGATCAACACCACCTCGGCACATTCGGCGGCCCGCTTTTTGTCAATTCCCAGCGACAATATTCAAGCGAAATTCGCCGAAGGCTTCAAAGTCGCCGTCGTGGCGGGCTTCCAAGGTGTCAGCCCCGAAGGCCGCATCACAACCCTTGGACGCGGTGGCTCGGACACAACGGCAGTGGCCTTTGCAGCGGCTTTCGACGCGGAACGCTGCGATATTTACACCGATGTTGACGGCATCTACACCACAGACCCGCGCATCACCAACAAAGCCCGCAAGCTTGACAAAATCGCCTTCGAGGAAATGTTGGAGCTCGCCTCGCTTGGCGCCAAGGTTTTGCAAACGCGGTCTGTCGAACTTGCAATGCGGTATAAGGTGCGGTTGCGCGTCTTATCCTCCTTTGAAGATACCGACGAAAACTCTGGCACACTTGTCTGCGACGAGGATGAAATCATGGAATCGAAAGTTGTTTCTGGCGTCGCTTATTCCCGCGACGAGGCCAAAATCACCCTGGTCACGGTCGAAGACCGCCCCGGCATTGCCGCTGCGATTTTTGGCCCGCTGTCAGAAGCGGGCGTCAATGTCGACATGATCGTTCAGAATATTTCTGAAAAGGACTATGATGATCACCCCGGTGCGGTGACTGATATGACCTTCTCTTGCCCGGTCAATCAGGTCGCGCGCGCCCGGAAAGCCATGGAAGATGCCAAATCAGCCGGGCTTATCAATTATGACGATCTGAATGTTGACGAACATGTCGCCAAAGTTTCGGTCGTCGGCATCGGCATGCGGTCACACGCAGGGGTTGCGGCGACTATGTTTAAGGCACTTTCCAGCGAAAACGTGAATATCAAGGTCATCTCCACCTCCGAGATCAAAATTTCCGTGCTGATTGAGCGAAAATATATGGAACTTGCGGTGCAGGCACTTCATGATGCGTTCGAGCTGCATAAGGCGGATTAAATCGCCAATGACGTCGGGGGGACTATGCCAGAACGGAGCGAAAGCGACAGCCGCAAGCTGTTAAGACGCTTGCGGGACAGTCTTGCAGAAGCAGGACAGGGGCAAGATCGGCTTGACCGGATCACCCATCTGATCGCGGACTCGATGCTCACCGAGGTGTGCTCGATCTATTTGTTCCGCGACACCGAGACGCTTGAACTTTGCGCGACCGAGGGCTTGCGCGCGGAATCAGTTCACCAAACCCGGCTTAGACTGGGTGAAGGGCTCGTCGGCCGCGTGGCGCGGTTTGGCATGCCCGTCAACTCTGCCAATGCCCCTGCCGAAAAGGGCTTTCGCTTCATGCCCGAGACGGGCGAAGAGATTTACTCTTCCTTCCTTGGTGTGCCGATCCAGCGGGTTGGTGAAAAGCTGGGCGTGCTGGTTGTGCAGTCCAAGGCCGCACGACAATATAAGGACGATGAGGTTTACGCGCTGGAAGTCGTGGCCATGGTTTTGGCCGAGATGACCGAGCTTGGCGCCTTTCTGGGCGAGGGCGAGGCGCTTGGCGCTTTGCACAAGCAACCCATGATGTTTCGGGGCGCCACGGGGCAAGAAGGGGCTGCCGCAGGTCATGTCTGGCTGCACGAAGCCCGCGTTGTTGTCACCAATCCGGTGGCCGACGATCCGGTGGCCGAAACCGAACGTATCCGGGCTGCCGTGGGCGAATTGCGGGTTTCAGTCGATGACCTTCTGGCCGCGCAAAGCCTTGATAAAGAACAAAAGCAAGTGCTTGAAGCCTACCGCATGTTCGCCCATTCCCGTGGCTGGCTGCGCCGGATGGAAGAGGATATCAAGCTTGGCCTTTCCGCCGAAGCCGCCGTCGAAAAAGAGCAATCCGCAGCGCGCGCCCGTCTAAGTCAGGTGCCCGACGCCTATTTGCGCGAACGGTTGCAGGATCTGGATGATCTGTCGAACCGTTTGCTGCGGATTTTGACTGGCCAAGGCTCTGATACCGGGGCCGCAATGCCGGAAAATCCGGTTTTGGTTGCGCGCAATATTGGCCCGGCGGAACTGCTGGAATATGGCCGCAAGCTGCGCGGCGTCGTGCTAGAGGAAGGATCTGTTGGCAGTCATGCCGCGATCGTGGCGCGCGCATTGGCAATCCCACTGGTGATCCATGCCAAAGGCATTATCACCCATGCCTTGAATGGCGATGCAATCTTGGTCGACGGCGATCAGGGTCTGGCACATTTGCGCCCCGAAGATTCCGTCGCCGCCGCCTTTGGTGATAAAATTGCGATGTTTGCACAAGCGCAACAGCGCTATGCCGGACTTCGCGATTTGCCCGCGACGTCGCGGTGCGGCCAGACGATCTCTTTGCAGATGAACGCAGGCTTGATGGCCGATTTGCCCAGCCTTGCGGGGTCTGGTGCAGACGGCGTTGGCCTGTTCAGAACCGAATTGCAATTCTTGATTCGCAATCAAATGCCCAAACGCGATGAATTGGCAAAAATCTACGCTCGTGTTCTGGATGCCGCAAATGGCCGCCGCGTGGCGTTTCGCACCCTTGATATCGGGTCCGACAAGGTCGTGGCCTATATGAAGCCGCAAGATGAACCCAACCCTGCGATGGGCTGGCGCGCAATTCGGGTTGGTCTGGACAAGCCCGGCGTGTTGAAGATGCAGGCGCAAGCCTTGATCCGCGCCGCTGCTGGCCGACCGCTCTGCATCATGTTCCCCTTCATCGCGGAACATTCCGAATTCATCGAGGCGCGCGCCCATGTGCTGGGCCAGTTAAAGCGTGAAGCGTCCCTTGGGCATCCGGTGCCGGAAAACATCGAAATCGGGGCGATGCTGGAAACCCCAAGCCTCGCCTTTGCACCGAGAGCCTTTTTTGAAGAGGCGGATTTCATATCCATCGGCGGCAATGACCTGAAACAGTTCTTTTTTGCCGCAGACCGCGAGAACGAGCGCGTGCGCCGCCGTTACGATTCGTTGAATGTCTCGTTTCTGAGCTTCATCGAAAAAATCGTGCAACGCTGTGCCGAGACGGATACCTCGCTGTCTTTTTGCGGCGAAGATGCGGGGCGCCCGATTGAGGCCATTTGCCTTGCGGCGATGGGGATCAGTAGCTTGTCGATGCGCCCAGCCTCGATTGGCCCGGTCAAAAGCTTGTTGCGCCGAACAAATCTGGTCGAATTGCGCAAAGTGATCGATCAAGCCCGATCAAGCGATGTGGTCTCGGTGCGCTCGTCGGTGGTCGAATGGCTGGCATCACAAAGCGACTAGGCCTGCACAGGGTGCTTGGCGAAGCTTCGCCAGCAACTTGGCGAAGCACCGCCCATTAATTTCGCCGCAAAGTGCGAAAATGATTGAGCCTGACCCCGCCTTCGGCCAACAGTTATTTCGATCATGCATAAAAAGCGTGACGCTGACACCTGTGAGGAGGAAACCATGACCAAAATGACCGCAAGCCTGCGGGCTCTTGTTGCTGGCGCAGCAATTGCCACCGCCCCTATGGCCGCAAATGCGCAGGAATTCATCAACGTGCTTACTGGCGGCACCTCGGGCGTATACTATCCCGTTGGCGCAGCCCTTGCGACGCTTTACGGCGAGAAAATCCCAGATGTTCAAGCTCAGGTCCAATCGACCAAAGCCTCGGTCGAGAACCTGAACTTGTTGCAGCAAGGCAAGGGCGAATTGGCGCTGGCTTTGGGCGATTCTGTGAAATTCGCCTGGGAAGGCAATGAAGAGGTCGGCTTTAAGGAACCCCTTTCCAAGCTGCGCGGCATTGCTGCGGCCTATCCGAACTTCATTCAAATCGCTGCGACCGCTGAAAGCGGCATCACCACTTTGGCGGATCTGAAGGGCAAAAGCCTGTCTGTCGGCGCGCCAAAATCCGGCACCGAGCTTAACACCCGCGCTATTCTGGCGGCGGCTGGCATGAGCTATGACGATATGGCCAAGGTCGAATACCTGCCCTTCGCAGAATCGGTAGAGCTGCAGAAAAACCGTCAATTGGATGCGACCGTGCAATCAGCGGGTCTGGGCGTCGCCTCGATCAAGGATCTGGCGACGGCAATGGCGACGACCATTGTTGCGGTCCCGGCCGATATCGTTGAAAAGCTTGGTGCGCCTTTCGTTCCGGGCGTGATCCCGGCTGGCACCTATGTGGGCCAGACCGCTGATGTCCCCACCGTTGCGATCATGAACTTCTTTGTGACGCATGAGGATGTCTCGGACGAGACCGCCTATCAGATGACCAAACTGATGTTTGAAAATCTGCCAGCATTGGTTGCGGCCCATAAATCGGCCGCAAGCATCACTTTGGACAACGCGCTGAACGGCATGCCAATCCCACTGCACCCCGGTGCTGAACGGTATTACAAAGAAGTCGGCCTGATCAAGTAATCCGGCAGATCTGACCAAAGGGCGGCCCTTTTCTCAAAAAGGGGCCGCCCTTGACATGACCGCTGGGGAGGGCGCGACACATGAACGACCAGACATCCAAAGCAACCGGGGCAGATATCTTGCATCACGACCCTCTGTCATCGGGCTTTCCGCCCGGAACCGAAGGCCGCGTGCTGTTCTATGTAGCCATCGTCTTTTCGGTGTTCCAGATTGCGACCGCCGCCCATCTAATCGATTTTGCGAGCCAAATAACCCGTGCCTTTCATGTGGGCTTTCTGGCTTTGCTGGGCTTCCCACTGCTCGCGGCGCTAAAAGGCGGGGGCAATAATCTTAGGGCTTTGGGCTGGGGGATGGCCGCTTTGGGCGTCACCGTGGCGCTTTACCAATGGTGGGAATACGAACCACTTATCTTGCGGGCAGGCGACCCGGAAACCCGCGATATCATCATCGGCTGCATATTGCTTTTCACCGTCTTTGCTGCGGCTTGGGCATTGATGGGCCCTGCCTTGCCGATCATTGCCGGTTGCTTTCTGGCCTATTGTTTCTTTGGCCAATACCTGCCGCGCCCCTTCAACCATCGCGGCTATGACTTCGCGCAAGTGGTCGATCATATGGCCTTTGGCACCGAAGGCATCTACGGCATTCCCACTTATGTTTCGTCGACTTATATCTTTTTGTTCATCCTGTTTGGCTCTTTCTTGGAAAAGGCCGGGATGATCAAACTGTTCACCGATGTTTCGATGGGTCTGGTTGGCCATAAGCAGGGTGGGCCTGCCAAGGTTTCGGTGCTGTCCTCGGGTTTGATGGGCACGATCTCGGGCTCTGGCGTGGCCAATGTTGTCACCACCGGGCAGTTCACCATTCCCCTGATGAAAAGCTTCGGCTACCGCCCGGCCTTTGCAGGCGGGGTCGAGGCGACGGCTTCAATGGGCGGGCAAATCATGCCGCCGGTGATGGGGGCGGTTGCCTTCATCATGGCCGAAACCCTTGGCGTTGATTATATTGATGTGGTCACAGCCGCGCTGATCCCCGCCATCCTTTACTTCGCCTCGGCGTTTTGGATGGTGCACCTAGAGGCGGGGCGCACGAACCTTGTGGGCATGGAAAAAGCGGATCTGCCATCGCCGCGCAAAGCGATCCGCGAAGGCTGGCACCTGATTTTGCCGTTGGCGGTATTGGTCTATTTGCTGTTCTCGGGCTACACGCCGCTTTTTGCAGGCACCATCGGTCTGGCGCTGACCGCTATGCTGATTTTGGGCGCATCTGCGGCGCTGAACCTGCCGCAAGGCGTGATCCGGACGATCTTTTGGGTCGCCCTTGGCCTGATCGCCGCTGCATTTTTCGAGTTCGGCATCTGGGTCGTCGTCTGGGCTATCGCCGCCCTTATTGCGTGGAATGCCCTGAACAAAGGCGGGCGACAGACTTTGCTGATCTGCCGCGATGCATTGGCTGACGGCGCTAAAACCGCGCTGCCCGTAGGCATTGCCTGCGCCTTGGTCGGCATTATCATCGGCACCATGACCTTGACGGGCGCGGCCAATACCTTTGGTAGTTTTATCGTCAGCGTCGGGCGCGATAGCCTGATCTTGTCGCTGGTGTTGACCATGATCACCTGCATCGTTCTGGGCATGGGGATCCCTACAATCCCGAATTACATCATCACTTCTGCCATCGCGGGGCCTGCCCTGCTGGAACTTGGCGTGCCGCTGATCGTTAGCCATATGTTCGTGTTTTACTTCGGGATTCTGGCTGATCTGACCCCGCCTGTGGCGCTTGCCTGTTTTGCCGCAGCCCCGATTGCCAAGGAAAGTGGGCTGCGAATATCAATGCAAGCCGTGAAAATCGCAGCGGCGGGTTTTGTGATCCCCTATATGGCGGTCTACTCGCCCGAGCTGATGCTGCAAACCGGCGGCTCGTCAGCTGAAGCCATCGGATTTGTGCCCGCGGTGGCTTATATCGTGCTCAAAGCCTTGCTGGCCATCGGTCTTTGGGGAATAGCGGTGATTGGCTGGCTTGGCCGCCCTCTGGCCCTGTGGGAGCGTACTATCGCCGTCGCTGCTGCCGCCAGTTTGGTTGCCGCATTGCCGATCACCGACGAGATCGGCTTTGCCCTTGTTGCAGCCTTCGCCGCCGCAATCTGGCTGCGCAAACCGGTTGTGGCATGACCACATGCCTGATGATTGGTGCAACCATTTTAACCTTGGCTGCACCTGAATTCACCCTGCGATGGACCCATTCGGTCGAGAAAACCGATTGGGTCGAAACGTGGCATGTTGACGGCCCGTTGCTGCGCCTGACCCGCGTCGCGATAAAAGGCTCGGGTGCGGGGATGGAGCCCGCCGATGATGCGCGGCTGGAAAACGGCTGGTGGGTTTGGAACCCGGATCTGGCCTTGTCCGCGTTAAACCTTGCATCTTCTGGGGCGACGGGCGCAGGCTGGCACCTGTGCAGCGGGGGGGCTTGCCATGACATTGGCACCGAGGCCGGCGACGCCCTGACCCTGCAACCTTGTGGAGGCTAAAATGGACACAGCGGATTTCGCAGTTCTGGGCGGCGGCATTGTGGGGTTGGCCACGGCACTGCGCCTGCAAAAGCTGCATCCTTCGGCAAAGATCACCCTGTTGGAAAAGGAGCCCGCACCAGCGCTGCACCAAAGCGGGCGCAACTCTGGCGTCATCCATGCCGGTGTCTATTACGCGCCCGGCAGTCATAAGGCGCAGTTTTGTGCCGCTGGTGTCGCCGCCACCCGCGCTTTTTGTACCGAACATGATGTCGCGATGGAAACCTGCGGCAAGCTGATCGTCGCCACCGATGCGGCGGAATTACCCCGCATGGCGACGCTAGAGGCCCGCGCCCGCGCCAACGGCATCGAAATCGAACGGCTCAGCGCGGATGAGGCGCGCAAACTGGAACCGAATATCTCGGCTGCGGGTGCTTTGCTTTCGCCCACGACCGGGATCGTTGATTTCGGCGTTGTGGCCTTGAAAATGGCGGCGCTATTTGAAGCACGCGGTGGCCAGATCCGTCTGAACACCCGTATCATTGGCGGTGTTGAGACGGCGCATGGTATTGAACTACAGACCCAGGACGGGGCGATTTCTGCCGGTAAGGCGGTGTTTTGCGCAGGCCTGCAAGCCGACCGAATGGCCCGTGCCTTTGGGGCAGAGGTCGATTTCTGCATCATCCCCTTTCGCGGCGATTATTTCGCGATCCAAAACCAGCCCGCCGACCTTGTGCGCCATCTGATCTACCCAATCCCGGACCCCGAGCGTCCTTTTCTGGGGGTCCATCTGACACGCAAAATGAATGGTGGATTTACCGTCGGCCCCTCGGCAGTGCTGGCAGGCGCGCGGGAAGGCTACAGCAAAACCAGCGTCAATCTTGCTGATCTTGCCGCCAGCCTCGGCTACCCCGGTTTTTGGAAGCTGATGGCGCGCAACATAGGCTCTGCGGCG
>JBLIGH010000004.1:0-22181 GCA_047636855.1 Pseudorhodobacter sp. | reverse complement strand
CAATTCTACCCATTATTTCAGGTAAGCGAAGTGTAAACGTTAATTTTTGAGTGGATTATAGCAGAAATAGTTAACAATCCCTTAAAGCCAATCCCTCAAGATTGGAATTAACGGCAAGTCGGCTGGGGGCATCGGGTAGTCCTTCATTCGGTCTGGGCGGACCCAGGCCAGATTTTGGCCCTCGCACCCCTGAACGATGCCTTGCCATTTGCGGCAAGCAAAGAGCGGCATGAGCAAATGGAAATCGGGATAGCTGTGACTGGCGAAGGTCAGGGGCGCCAGGCAACTGGCCCAGGTATCGATGCCAAGTTCTTCTTTTAACTCGCGAATAAGCGCCGCTTCGGGCGTTTCATTCGCCTCGACCTTACCGCCCGGAAATTCCCAAAGCCCTTCGAGCGATTTGCCCTTGGGGCGTTGCGCGAGCAAGACGCGACCTTCGGGATCAATCAGTGCGACGGCAGAGACAAGGATGATTTTCATAAGTTGCCTTTAAGGGCGAAGGCCGGGGGGTTTCACACCCCCCGGACCCCCTGTGGGATATTTTTGAACAGATGAAATATCAGGACCGATAATCGGCGTTGATGTCGATATAGCGATGCGTCAAATCGCAGGTCCAAACGGTTTTGGCGGCACGACCAAGACCCATATCGACCGAGATTACCAGCTCGTCGCCCAGCATATAGGCGGCGGCGGCCTCTTCGCTGTAGCTGGGGCTGCGCCAGCCATTTTCGGCCAGCAAAAGGTCGCCAAAGTGGATGGTGAGCTTATCGCGATCGGCTTGGGCACCAGATTTCCCGATGGCCATCACGATCCGGCCCCAGTTCGGATCTTGACCAGCAATGGCGGTTTTGACCAAAGGGGAATTGGCGATGGCCATGGCAAGGCGGTGCGCATCCTCGGCCGATGCCGCGCGCTTGACGCGAATTTCGACGAATTTTGTCGCGCCTTCGCCGTCTCGCGTGACCTGTTTGGCCAGATCAAGCATCACGCCGTGCAGGGCGGTCTCGAAGGCTTTGGCGACAGCGCCTTTGACAGGGGCGGCATCGCTTTGGCCTGTTGCGCAGAGCAGCAGCATGTCGGAGGTGGAGGTGTCGCTGTCGACGGTGATGGCGTTGAACGTGTCATCGACATTGCGCGACAACATTTTTTGCAACACTGAGGCAGTGATTTTGGCATCGGTAAAGATATACACCAGCATTGTCGCCATATCCGGCGCGATCATGCCTGAGCCTTTGGCAATGCCTGCGATATGGATGGGGCCACCCACGCCGTCGATCACCGCCGAGGCGCCTTTTGCAAAGGTGTCCGTGGTCATGATCGCTTGTGCTGCCAGCCCTATGGAATCGGTGTGCAGGCCTGTTACCAACGCTGGCAAGGCATCCAGAATACGCTCGTGCGGCAACGGCTCGCCGATCACCCCTGTGGAGGAAGAGAAGACGCGAGAGGCCGGGAGGCCCAAATTCTCGGCTGTGCTGCCTGTCACCGCATCGACCGAGGCCTGACCCAGCGCGCCGGTGAAGGCGTTGGCGTTGCCGGAATTGACGATGATCGCAGCACCCGCATCTGCGGGCACCTTCAGGGCGAGTTTGGCCTGACAATCCAAAATACATGCCGCACGGGTGCTGGACCGGGTAAAGACGCCAGCAACAGTCGTACCGGGGGCAAGGCGTGCCAGCATGACATCCTTGCGATTTTGATAGCGAACGCCGGCCTCAACGGCCGAAAATTCCACCCCCCGTATCGATGGCAGCGCAGCAAATCCGCCTTTGGGGGCGAGGGGCGAGACAAGCTTTGCGGCCTTAACCGGCACCGTGACAATCGCCGCAGCTGTTGAAGCTGGGGTGCAGGCCGCAAGCTTTTCCAGCTCGGATTTCATCTTAACGAGCTTTTTCTTGAGGCTTTTCGCTTTGTCTTTCCAATCGGTCTTTGTCACGAAATGCGCCCTTTGCGAAAAAATTACGGATTTAAAGCAGTAGTATCGCTTAACAAGGTTGGGTCAAGCGTTGCGCCGGGGCGATCGACGGTGGCCGAGGCGACAACTTTCTCAATATAGTCCTGAACTGCGGCAGATTCAATTTCGGCGGCAAGTTCGTCACGCACTTCGTCCAAGGCTGGGGATTGCGCGACGCGGACTTCTTTCAGACTAATCAGGTGCCAGCCGAATTGGGTTTGAACCGGGTCCGAAACGCTACCGGCTTCCATTGCGAAAACGGCGTCCTGAAATGGTTTTACCATCATACCTTCGCTGAACCAGCCGAGGTCACCGCCATTGGCCGAGGCCCCATCAGAAGAATGAACTTTTGCCAGTTCGGCAAAGTCCGCACCGCCATTGATTTCGTCTTTCAGGGTTTTCGCTTCGTCTTCGGTTGCGACCAGAATATGCGCCGCATTGTATTCCTTCAGCTCTGCCGAAAATCTGGCCTCATAGGCTTTTTGCAACGCCTCGTCGGTGATGGCAGAGCCTGCCACTTCGGCCAATGCGATGCTTGACAGATAGCCGCGCCGGTCGTTTTCGATTGCAAGCAGGTCCGCTTGGGTAATGCGCGGTTCAATGGATTGAGCCAAAACAGTTTGCTGGACCAATTGTTCCAAAATGCCGCTGAACAGCACATCATCGGGCAGGGATTGATATTGTTCGGGCAGATTGTTGCGCAGCACGATCATGTGACCCAGCGTGATCTCGGTGCCATTTACGGTTGCAACAATTGTGTTTGCATCGGCTTTTGGCGCCGCATCTTGCGTGGTGGCGTCGACGGCAGGGGCCTGCGCCTCTTGGGCAAAGCTTGGAAATGCCATGCCAAGTGCAGCCACGAAGGCAAGTCCTGCTTTAAAAGTCACATGTTTCGCCATCATTCTGTCTCCTGATCGGGCCGCGCTGGTACGCGACGTTGACTTGCCCGCCAGCGCCCCTTACATCGCGAAGGTCGCGTGAGACAGGACTTGCCATTAGGCTCTTCGCACTTCTAGGGAGTGTCGCCGAGGGGGGCAAGGCCGCAGGCTCGCACGATCATGTCAGGAAGCCCTGATATGGCAGGAAAGCGCCACGGAGAAAATATGCTTGGTCTTGGAACGATTGCGCGCAAAGTCTTTGGGTCGCCAAATGACCGCAAAGTAAAAGCGATTCGCCCGTTGGTCGCAAAGATCAACGCGCTTGAACCAGAGTTCACCGCGCTCACAGATGAAGGTCTGAAGAAAAAAACCGAAGAGCTTTCGATGCGGGCGCAGAAGGGCGAAAGCCTGGATGATTTGCTGCCGGAAGCCTTTGCGAATTGCCGCGAAGGCGCACGCAGGGCTTTGGGTCTGCGGGCTTTTGATGTGCAGCTTAAGGGCGGCATCTTTCTGCATCAGGGCAATATTGCCGAGATGAAGACAGGTGAAGGCAAGACGCTGATGGCGACTTTGCCGGCCTATTTGAACGCTTTGGCAGGCAAGGGCGTGCATATCGTTACGGTCAACGACTATCTGGCCAAGCGCGACGCCGAGTGGATGAGCAAGGTTTACACGCAATTGGGCATGACCACGGGTGTCGTCTACCCGTACCAAGGCGAAGATGAAAAGCGCGAGGCCTACCGGGCTGACATTACCTATGCCACCAATAACGAGCTGGGTTTTGACTATCTGCGCGACAATATGAAATCGAGCATGGAGGAGATGGCCCAACGCGGCCATTTCTATGCGATCGTCGACGAGGTTGATTCGATTTTGATCGATGAGGCGCGCACGCCCTTGATCATCTCTGGCCCAAGTCAGGACCGCAGCGAGCTTTACACCGCTGTTGATAAGCTCATCCCGCTACTGACCGCAGAGCATTACAAGGTTGATGAAAAAACCCGTAACGTGACCTACACCGATGACGGCAATGATTTTATCGAAGAATTGTTGTTGAAAGCCGGGCTGCTACCGGAAGGCCAAAGCCTTTACGACCCGGAAAGCACGACTTTGGTGCATCACGTGACGCAGGCTTTGCGCGCGCATACGCTGTTCAACCGTGACCAGCAGTATATCGTGCGTGACGGCGAGGTGATGCTGATCGACGAATTCACCGGCCGCATGATGCGTGGGCGCCGTTTGTCGGAAGGCTTGCATCAGGCAATCGAGGCCAAAGAAGGCGCAAATATTCAGCCCGAGAATATCACTCTGGCCTCTGTGACGTTCCAAAACTATTTCCGCCTCTATAATAAACTGGGTGGCATGACCGGCACAGCCAGCACCGAAGCCGAAGAATTTGCCGAAATCTATGGCCTTGGCGTTGTCGAAATTCCGACCAACCGCCCGATTGCCCGCGTTGACGACCATGACCAAGTGTACCGCACAGCGCGCGAAAAATTTGATGGCGTTGTTGTTTCGGTCAAGGCTGCACATGCCAAGGGGCAGCCGATTTTGGTCGGCACAACCTCGATCGAGAAATCCGAGTCGCTATCGGAGTTGCTGAAGGCTGCAGATATTCCGCACAATGTTTTGAATGCACGTCAACACGAGCAAGAGGCGCAGATTGTCGCCGATGCGGGCAAGTTCGGCGCAGTGACCATTGCGACCAACATGGCGGGCCGCGGTACCGATATTCAGCTGGGCGGTAATGTGGATCTGAAAGTGCTGCAAGCGCTGGCCGCAGACCCAGAGGCGCAGCCCGATACGATCCGCGCGCAAATCGAAGCGGCACATGCCGATGAAAAAGCCAAGGTCATCGCCGCGGGCGGGCTGTTCGTTTTGGGCACCGAGCGCCATGAAAGCCGCCGTATCGACAACCAGCTGCGCGGCCGTTCTGGCCGTCAGGGCGATCCGGGTCGTTCTAGCTTCTTTCTAAGCCTTGAAGATGATTTGATGCGGATCTTCGGCTCGGAGCGGCTCGATTCCATTCTGTCGAAGCTTGGGATGAAAGAAGGCGAAGCCATCGTTCACCCATGGGTCAACAAATCGTTGGAAAAAGCGCAGGCCAAGGTTGAAGGCCGCAACTTTGATATCCGCAAGCAATTGCTGAAATTCGACGATGTGATGAACGATCAGCGCAAAGCAATCTTTAGCCAACGCCTAGAGATTATGCAGGCCGAAGACCTGTCAGAGATCACTCAGGATATGCGACATCAGGTGATTGATGACCTGATCGATGCTTTCATGCCGCCGAAATCCTATGCTGACCAATGGAACAGCCAAGGCTTGGCCGAAGGCGTTCGCAGCAAATTGGCGATGGATTTACCGGTCGAGGCATGGGCGATCGAAGAAGGCGTTGACCAAGACGTCATGCGCGAGCGGCTCGAAGAGGCAACCGACAAGCTGATGGCTGAAAAGCTGGAAAGCTTTGGCGCAGAAACCATGCGCAATATTGAAAAGCAGGTTCTGTTGCAGATCATTGACGCCAAATGGCGTGAACATCTGTTGACGCTGGACCATTTGCGCTCGGTGGTTGGGTTTCGTGGCTATGCACAGCGCGATCCGCTGTCAGAGTATAAAACCGAAGCCTTCACGCTGTTCGAATCCTTGCTCAACTCTTTGCGCCAGGATGTAACGCAGCGCCTGTCGCAGGTGCGCCCGCTGAGCGAAGAAGAGCAGCAGCGCATGATGGAAGACTATGTGCAACAGCAGCGCGCCCAAGCCGAAGCTGCAGCGCCGTCACATGCGCCTGCACCCGCACCTGTAGCCGTAGCAACGGCAGCGGCAGTTGCTGCGCCCACGGCTGACGCCTTTGGTGCAGAAGAAATCGCAAGCTGGGCAAATACGCCGCGCAACGAGGCTTGTCCTTGCGGTTCTGGCGACAAGTTTAAGCACTGCCACGGACGAATCGCCTGATAGGTTGGTCAATTGGCGCAATTGCGGTGAAAGAGGGGCGGATTTACCGCCCCTTTTGTTGTTTTGCCTCTCAAATACGGCGAATGCGGCCTGATTTGCTGGAAACATTCCCCATTCTGGCCATCTAAGCGCCTGTATCGAGCGGTACCTCTTGGTCTTCACTATACCGACAGGAGGCTGTGTGATGGATTTGAAACGCAAAATAGCGATGGTCTCGGCAATCTTGTCGGTTGCCTTTGGCGCGGGCTACATTCTGCAAAACGGTATGGGCGGCAAGCCCCAAAGGTCGGCCTCGGCGGAACGCCCGGTCGCGATCACGCCGCTTGCTGCGGGTTTGGGCACTGCATCGATCCCCACTGCCCTGCCGCAAGCCGAACCAAAGGGCCCCGAGTTACCCGAAGCGGCCTTCTTGCCCAGCGTCCCCGAGACAACGCCCGAAACGGCAGCATTGCCCAACGTACCCGAGGCAGCGCCCGAAGCGGCCTTCTTGCCCAATGTACCCGAGGCAGAGCCTGAAACAGCAGCATTGCCAGCACAGCCCGAGGACCCCTACGGCGACGCGTCCCAAGTGACGCTTTCGGGGGACACGACAAACTGCCCTATTTCGCTTGATCTGACTGCGGCCCCCAAGGCCATGATCGAGGTCACACTTTTGGCCCCTTGTCGTGCAAGCGAACGCTTCGTTCTGCGCCATAGTGGCCTTGCCGTGACGGGCCACACCTCTTTGACTGGCGCGTTTTTCACCTCGCTTCCGGCCTTGGAAGAAGATGCAATCGTGTCGATCTTGTTCGGTGACCAAATGGAGGTCGCGGCCGAACTGAATTTGCCAGACCTGCCGATTTACCGCCGCATCGGCGTGCAATGGCAGGCGCAGGACAATTTCCAGCTGCATGCCTTTGAGGATGGCGGGGTATATGGCGGTGAAGGCCACATCTCGGCCACAGATCCCGGCAGCCGTCTTGCAGGGGTGCCGTCAAAAACGGGGTTTATGACGCTGCTTGGCGATGATTCTGTCGACTTGCCGCTGCTGGCCGAAATCTACACCTTTCCGATAGACAGCAATATCCCGGTCGATATCTCGATCGAAGTTTCGGTCACGTCGAAAACTTGTAACCGCGAATTGCTGGGTGAATTGCTGCTAAGCGAGGGTGGCGCACGGGTTGTCACCGATCTTTCGCTCGCGACCCCCGATTGTTCTGCGATTGGTGACGTTCTGGTGTTGAATAATCCGCTTCCTGACCTGAAACTCGCTGCAGCAAACTGAGTTTCAATCAGGCAGGTTATAATGCGAACTATTTTCAGGGGTGCGGCGGTCATCGCCGCGCTTCTGGTTTCACAAATGGCACTGGCGCAGGATGTGACGCTGACCGCCCGCGATGGCGGGCTTTCGATTGCTGGCCAGCTTTTGGCCTATGACGGGGCTTTTTACCGCGTTGATACCGCCTATGGTCGCCTGACCGTCGATGCCGAGGGCGTCATCTGCGACGGGCCAGCCTGCCCGGATCTGACGGCCCCACTTGCAATCATTCGCGTTACAGGTGCGGCAGAGGCGGCCCAACGCCTGCTGCCACCGCTTTTCGAGGTCTTCGCGGCAGGGCGCGGCCTGACCTATCAAGCGATTGATATTGCGGGTGGGTTTGGGGCCGAGATCACTGACCCTGCAACGCAGCAACCGCTGGCACGCATCAGCTTTGCACCGGCCCCCCTGGACGCGGCCCTGACCGCGCTGAACGCCGAACAGGTTGATATGGCCCTGACAACGGCTGCCCCGCCCGGTTTTCGCGCCCGGGCATTGGCGCTAGAGCCGCTGATCGCGATCATTGCGACAGAGAACCTTCTGCCACAGATCCGCAGCACAGATCTGGCGGCGGCTTTGCAAGGCGGACTGGTCAACTGGCAATCGCTGGGCGGGCCTGACATGCCAATCGTTGTCCATGCGTTGGTGGCATCGCATCCGCTGCAAGAGGCGGCAGAGGCGCGACTGGGTGGCCGCTTTGCCGGTGGGCCCCGCCATGCCGATGCAGCAGCCTTGGCGCTGGCTGTGGCGCGTGACCCGTGGGCCTTGGCGTTGACGGGCCAATCCGCGCAAGGCGCTGCCCGCGCGGTGACCCTGACGGACAGCTGCGACTTCCCGCTGCCCGCCACGGCCTTGACCGTGAAGGCCGAAGATTACCCGCTGACCGCCCCTTTGTTTTTGCTGACCCAGCGCCGCCGCTTACCCCTGATGCTGCGCGAGTTTCTAGAGTCTCTGGCGACCGATGCCGCAGCGCAAGCCGTGGCCGATGCGGGGTATATTGACCGCAAAATGGGCCGCGCACCGCTTACCCAAGACGGTCAACGCCTGTTGGGGGCAATTCGCGCCGCCGGGGCGGATATTCCCCTGCCCGAACTGCAACGCCTCGCCGCCGCAATGTCTGGCGGCGATCGTTTGTCGCTGACCTTCCGCTTTCAAGACGGCTCGGCACAACTCGACGCCCATTCGCGCGAAAACCTTGCAGATCTGGCCCGTCAGATCGCCACAGGCCGCTTTGCTGGCGAGGTGCTGATGCTGGCGGGCTTTTCGGATGGAACCGGCGCCGCAGATGTCAATCTCGCGCTTTCGAAAAGCCGGGCAGAAGCCGTCCGCTTTGCCCTGCGCACCCTAGCGCCCGACTTGAATGAGGCGCAGCTCCCGATCGTGCAGGCCTTCGGCGAGGCGCTGCCCATGGCCTGCGACACCACTGCGACAGGCCGTCAGATCAACCGCCGGGTCGAACTTTGGGCGCATCCCGCAAAACCTTGATCGTATAGCGCTATAAAAGCCCCTCGCTGCGAAAGCTCAATTCGCGCTCTTTGCCGATAATCAGATGGTCATGCAGCTTGATCCCCAAAAGTTCAGCCGCATCTTGAATTTGCCCGGTCATTGTGATGTCGCTTTGCGAAGGGGTCGGGTCACCAGATGGGTGGTTATGCACCAAGATCAAAGCACTGGCGTTCAATTCCAAAGCCCGCTTCACCACTTCTCGCGGATAGACAGGCACATGGTCCACAGTGCCGCGCGATTGCTCTTCATCCGCGATCAACACATTCTTGCGGTCCAGAAACAGGAGGCGGAACTGCTCGGTCTCGCGGTGGGCCATCGTCGTGTGGCAATAGTCCAGTAAAGCGTCCCAAGACGATAGAACCGGCCTGTGCATTACCCGCGCCCGCATCATCCGTTGCGCGCTGGCCTCAACGATTCTCAGCTCTTGAATGACCGCATCCCCGACCCCTTGGACCGAGGCCAGACGGGCTGCAGGGGCGGTTATCACCCGGTTGAAATCGCCAAAAATATCCAGCAAACGCCGCGCCAAAGGCTTCACATCCTGCCTCGGGATTGCGCGAAACAACACCAGTTCCAACAATTCATAATCCGGCATGGCCAAGGCCCCACCCGTCATAAACCGCGCCCGCAACCGCTTGCGATGATCCGCGATGTAAGAAGGTAATTTTCCACCAATCGGCATTGCGACCGCTTCATCGGCGTCGCCGAAAAGTGGCATAGGGGAGTCGTGAAAGGCGCCGTTCTTGCTCATGCAGCTAAGCTGGCAGGCCATGGTAAAAAAACCATTAATCCGAATACGGATTTCATCTGTTTAAAAATATCCGCGCCGCGGGCCCCGGCCCGCAAAAGGGCACAAGGCAGCCAGCAAGCCCATGGCAATGCCGGGCAAAGGGGCTCGATGCCCCTGCGCCCGGCAGCTTGCTTTAGGTCTTCATCCCATCCCAGAAACTCTTCACCTTGGAAAAGAAACTGTGGCCTTCGGGATTATTGTCCTCTGACAGCTTTTCAAACTCGCGCAGCAGCTCTTTTTGCCGCGACGTCAGGTTCACCGGCGTCTCTACCGCCAATTCAATCAGCATATCACCACCCGCGCCGCCACGCAGCGCGGGCATGCCCTTAGAGCGCAGGCGCATCTGCTTGCCGGTTTGGCTGCCCGCAGGCACCTTTACCCGGCTTTTGCCGCCATCGATGGTCGGGACTTCGACTTCGCCGCCAATCGCAGCCGTGGTCATTGCCACCGGAACGCGACAGAATAAATGCACGCCTTCGCGCTGGAAAATCGCATGCTCGCGGACTTCGATGAAAATATACAGATCGCCCGCAGGCCCGCCGCGCATCCCTGCTTCGCCTTCACCGGCCAGGCGGATACGTGTACCCGTCTCGACACCCGCCGGGATATTCACCGACAAAGAGCGTTCTTTTTCCACCCGACCAGCGCCGCCGCAGGTCTTGCATGGGTTTTTGATGGTTTGCCCCATGCCCGAACAGGTCGGGCAGGTCCGCTCCACCGTGAAAAACCCCTGCTGCGCACGCACCTTACCCATCCCAGAGCAGGTCGGGCAGGTGGCAGGCTCGGCGCCGCCCTCCCCACCAGATCCGCGACAAGGTTCGCAAGCGATAGAGGTTGGAACATTGATGGTTTTGTGAACGCCCTTAAAGGCTTCTTCCAGCACAATCCGCATGTTGTAGCGCAAGTCTGACCCGCGCTGCGCCCGTGACCGGCCACCGCCGCCACGTTGGCCCCCCATGAAATCGCCAAAGAGGTCTTCGAATACATCCGAGAAAGCGCTGGCGAAATCGCCCTGCCCGCCATAGCCGCCGCGTGGGCCAGCACTTGCCCCCGTGCCGCCCTCAAAGGCTGCATGGCCATAGCGGTCGTAAGCAGCCTTTTTCTCGGCATCTTTCAAGATGTCATAGGCTTCGTTTATCTCTTTAAACTGGGCCTCTGCATTTGGATTGTCGGAATTGCGGTCAGGGTGCAGCTCTTTCGCTTTGGTGCGATAGGCTTTTTTCAGCTCTTCGGCCGAGGCACCGCGCGAGGCTCCCAACACTTCATAAAAATCGCGTTTTGCCATGGCAAACCTCTGCTTGTCGAACGAAAGAAGGGCGACCTGTCATTCTAGCAGGCCGCCCCTTGTTCGATCTTGCGGTGTTACTTCCGCTTGTTGTCGCCAAGATCTTCGAAATCAGCATCGACGATGTCATCATCAACCGAGCGTGGCCCGTCTTCGCCATCGGAAGACCCACCTTCATTCTGGCTGGCTTTATAGATGGCTTCGCCCAACCGCATTGCGGCTTCTGTCAGGTTTTGGATGCCGGATTTGATCTTGCCGGTATCTTCGCCTTTCAGGGCTTCTTCCAAAGGCTGCATCGCAAACTCGATGGCTTCAACGGTGGACGGATCCACCTTGTCACCATGCTCGTCCAGCGATTTGCGGGTCGAATGCAGCAGGCTTTCGGCCTGGTTGCGGGTTTCGACCATTTCGCGGCGGTCTTTATCGGCCTCGGCATTGGACTCGGCGTCTTTAACCATCTTCTCGATGTCTTCGTCAGACAAACCACCCGAGGCTTGGATGGTGATGTTTTGCGCCTTGCCTGTGCCTTTGTCGCGTGCGCCGACCGAGACGATCCCGTTGGCGTCGATGTCAAAGGTCACTTCGATTTGCGGCATGCCGCGCGGCGAAGGTGGAATATCTTCCAGATTGAACTGACCGAGGATTTTGTTATCCGCAGCCATTTCACGCTCGCCTTGGAACACGCGGATGGTCACCGCGTTTTGGTTGTCTTCGGCGGTCGAGAAGACTTGGGATTTCTTGGTCGGGATCGTGGTGTTGCGGTCGATCAGGCGGGTGAACACGCCGCCAAGGGTTTCAATCCCCAAGGAAAGCGGTGTGACATCCAGCAAAACCACGTCTTTGACGTCGCCTTGCAGAACGCCGGCCTGAATGGCGGCGCCCAGGGCCACAACCTCATCCGGGTTCACACCCTTATGCGGCTCCTTGCCAAAGAATTTAGTCACTTCTTCCACAACGCGTGGCATCCGGGTCATACCGCCAACCAGAACCACTTCATCGATATCCGAAGTGGACAGGCCAGCATCTTTCAGCGCTGCTTGGCAGGGCTTGATCGACGCTTTGATCAGGTCCGACACAAGGCTTTCCAGCTTAGCGCGGGTCAGTTTCATGACCATGTGCAGCGGCGCCCCGTTGGAACCCATCGAGATAAACGGTTGGTTGATCTCGGTCTGCGCTGCAGAAGACAACTCGATCTTCGCTTTTTCGGCGGCTTCTTTCAGGCGCTGAAGCGCCATCTTGTCTTTGGTCAGGTCAACGCCATGCTCTTTCTTAAACTCATCAGCGAGGTAGTTCACGATGCGCATGTCGAAGTCTTCACCACCGAGGAACGTATCGCCGTTGGTCGATTTTACTTCGAACAAACCGTCGTCGATTTCCAGAATGGTGATATCGAATGTACCGCCGCCAAGGTCATAAACCGCGATTGTACGTGCTTCTTTTTTGTCCAGACCGTAAGCCAGCGCAGCCGCTGTTGGCTCGTTGATGATGCGCAGCACTTCAAGACCGGCGATCCGGCCAGCGTCTTTGGTGGCCTGACGCTGGGCGTCGTTAAAGTAAGCCGGAACCGTGATAACGGCTTGGGTCACTTCTTCGCCAAGATAGCTTTCGGCGGTTTCTTTCATCTTGCCCAGAATAAAGGCCGAGATCTGGCTGGGCGAGTATTTCTCGCCGCGGACCTGAACCCATGCGTCGCCATTGCCGCCATCGACAAGGTCATAGGGCAGGTTTTTCTTGTCTTTAGCGACATGGCTGTCGTCGATGCGACGGCCAATCAGGCGCTTCACCGCAAATACGGTGTTAGATGGGTTGGTAACGGCTTGACGCTTGGCGGGCTGACCGACAAGACGCTCGGTTTCCGTGAAACCAACGATGGAAGGCGTGGTGCGTGCACCTTCCGAATTTTCAATGACTCGGGGCTGCGAACCATCCATGATGGCGATGCAGGAGTTGGTCGTCCCGAGGTCGATCCCGATGACTTTGGCCATGATAAATACCTCTTCATATTCGGCGATGTTATGGCGTCCAGACCCATTTTGGCTTCTGAATACCGAATCCCAGTTGCAGGCGGCAGGGCACAGCCGCCCTATCCGGCTACCGAGCGTATATAAGGAGGCTCCTCAGTGCCTGCAAGCGCAACGCGCCTTGGTTTTTCGTTAGAATCGACTGAATTTGTGATCACCTTCTTTACTTTTGTCTTTTGGGTCTCGGTTTTGCTGTGAAACAGCGCGTGATTTGCGGCCTTAAACGGATCGTGACGGTTAAAGCTTGAACAGTTGATCAAATTTTCTGACAAAGGCGCAAAGGAAGGGAAATCCGATGACATATGTTCCTGCGCAAGACCGATACTCTAAAATGATCTATCGCCGCTGCGGCAATTCTGGCCTGCAGCTTCCGGCGATCTCGCTGGGGCTATGGCACAATTTTGGCCACGACACACCGCATCAGACCAAACGCGCGATCTGCAAGGCGGCGTTTGATCACGGCATCACGCATTTCGATCTTGCCAATAATTACGGCCCGCCTGCCGGGTCCGCCGAAGAGGCTTTTGGCGAGATTATGCGTACGGATTTCGCGGGTTACCGTGACGAGCTGATCATCAGCTCTAAGGCGGGTTACAACATGTGGCCGGGCCCTTATGGTGAATTTGGCAGCCGCAAATATTTGATCGCGTCTTGTGACCAGTCGCTGAAACGCTTGGGGCTGGATTACGTCGATATCTTTTATTCGCACCGTTTTGACCCAAATACGCCGCTGGAAGAAACCATGGGCGCGCTGGATCAGATTGTCCGCTCGGGTCGTGCACTTTATGTCGGTATTTCCAGCTATAATTCGCAGCGCACACGCGAGGCCGCCGCGATTCTGAAAGATCTTGGCACGCCCTGCATCATCCATCAGCCCAGCTATAATTTGCTGAACCGCTGGGTTGAAAAGGACGGGCTGAAGGACACGCTGACCGAGCTGGGTATCGGCTCGATTGCGTTCACGCCTTTGGCGCAGGGCATTTTGACCAAGAAGTATCTGGGCGGCATTCCAGACGGCAGTCGTGCAGCCCAAGGCAAGTCGCTAAATCCAACAACGATCACCGAAAGCGCGCTGAATTCGGTTCGGGCGTTGAATGCGATGGCGGAAAACCGGGGTCAGACATTGGCGCAGATGGCGATTGCCTGGGTGCTGCGCAATGGCGGTATCACCACGGCGCTGATCGGGGCGTCTAAGCCCGAACAGGTTGTGGATTGTGCGGGTGCCATTGGGAACCTCGTGTTCTCGGATGCTGAGCTGGTCGAGATTGACCGGATCTCGTCCGAAGAAGACATCAACCTTTGGGCAAAATCCTCGGCAGAGTAACCGTGCATTTGCGCAGACCCGTTGCGCGCCCCTGCCGATTTGTTTGGCAGGGGGAATCCCTTAAGCTGCACTTTGAATAAAGGAGCGGCATTATGGGTCAATTGGTCGATGGGCAGTGGGATACCGCTTGGTATGACACGAAATCTACAAATGGAAAGTTTCAACGATCCGAGGCGCGGTTTCGCAATTGGATCACGCCCGATGGCCGCGCTGGCCCCAGTGGCGAGGGCGGTTTTCCAGCAGAGCTGGGCCGCTACCATATTTATGTCTCGTTTGCTTGCCCTTGGGCACATCGCACCCTGATTTTTCGCGCGCTAAAAGGCCTTACCGATCACATCAGCATTTCGGTTGTTGACCCCGATATGCTTCTGGATGGCTGGACCCTAAGCGGCGATTACCCCGGTGCGACGGGCGACACGTTGTTCGGTCTTGCCTTTCTTCGTGATGTTTATCTGCGCGCCAAACCCGATATGACGGGCCGGGTGACGGTGCCGATCCTTTGGGACAAACAGCGCGGCACCATCGTGTCAAACGAATCGTCCGAGATTATTCGCATGTTGAATTCGGCCTTTGACGAGCTGACGGGCAATTCGGCTGATTTCTGGCCCGAAGATTTGCGTGCAGCGATCGAGCCGGTCAATGCCCGCATCTATGACACCTTCAACAACGGCGTCTATAAATCCGGCTTTGCCACAACGCAGGGGGCCTATGACGAGGCTGTCCACGCGCTGTTCGACACGCTTGACTGGTTGGAAACGCACTTGGCCCAGAACCGCTACCTAATGGGCAGTCGCGTGACCGAGGCTGATTGGCGGCTTTTCCCGACCCTGATCCGTTTCGATCCGGTCTATTACCTGCATTTCAAATGCAACCGCGCGCGGATCATCGACTACCCCAACCTTTGGGCCTACACGCGCGAATTGTACCAATGGCCGGGCGTCGCCGAGACCACCAATCTTGACCATATTGTGCGCCACTATCACTATAGCCATGACAGCATTAATCCGCACCGTATCGTGCCAATAAACCCGGTGTTGGACTATGCGCAGCCGCATGGTCGCAATTAGGGGCCGCTTGAAAACGCGAATCGTCTGGGGGATGTTTTGCGAAAAGGCGAAACGGGTGTAGCTTCGAAAAGCAGTTGATTTTACGGCGAGGATGGCATGGAAGCGGATTTCTGGCACAAACGTTGGTTAAAAGGCGAAACCGGCTTTCACGAAAGCGAAGCGAATGCGCTGTTGGTAAGGCATTTTGACCGGCTTAAGCTGGCTCAAAACAGCCGTGTCTTTGTGCCGCTTTGCGGTAAAACGCGCGACATCGCATGGTTGCTATCGCAGGGATACCGCGTCGTTGGTGCCGAGTTAAGCCAGCTGGCTATCGACCAGCTGTTCGCGGACCTTGGCTTAAAACCTGTGATCACGCCCAAAGGCAAATTGCAGAAATACCAAGCGCCGGGGGTCGAGATTTTCGCAGGCGATATCTTTGCTTTGACCGAGGCAGAGCTTGGCCCTGTGGATGCGGTCTATGATCGGGCGGCGTTGGTCGCCCTTCCTGCCGCTATGCGCAACGATTATGCGGCCTATGTGGCCTGGATCACAAAGACAGCGCCGCAATTGCTGATCACCTTTGTCTACGATCAAAGCGTGATGCCCGGCCCACCCTTTTCAATCGACGATCACGAAGTGGCCCGTGTTCATGGCATGTCTTATACTTTGACGCCGATAGAATCGGTTGACGTAACGGGCGGCCTAAAAGGCATTTGTCCGGCACAAGAAACCGTCTGGTTGCTGCGTTAGGCCCGCTTCACGCTTGCCGTTACATAGTTCACCGACAGATCGCGCGCAGACAGGGACCAACCCCAGCTGATCGGGTTGAACACCATGCCTTTGCGGTCCACCGGGTCAAGGCCGGCTTTTGTCAGCAGGGCGTAAAGCTCGTCTGGTGTGATGAATTTTTTCCAGTCATGCGTGCCTTTGGGCAGCCAGCGCATCACCCATTCTGCCCCGATAATGCCCATCATAAACGACTTCGGATTGCGGTTCAGGGTGGAACAGATCATCAAGCCGCCGGGCTTCAATAACCCTTGGCAGGCGGTCAGAAAGCCTTGCGGATCGGCGACATGCTCGACAACTTCCATATTCAGCACGACGTCAAACACTTCGCCTGCCGCTGCCAGATCCTCGGCGGCACAGTGGCGGTAGTCGATCTGCAACCCCATTTGCTCGGCGTGCAGGCGCGCCACGGGGATGTTGCGTGCCGCCGCATCGGCCCCCACGACCGTAGCCCCCAACCGCGCCATCGGTTCGGATAACAGCCCGCCGCCGCAACCGATATCCAGCAGTCGCAAGCCCTCAAAGGGCAAAGGCTGCGTCAGTTCGCGGTCAAACTCGGCGGCGATTTGCGATGTGATGTAATCCAACCGGCAGGGGTTAAGCATGTGCAGCGGTTTGAACTTGCCCGCAGGGTCCCACCATTCTGCCGCCATTGCCTCAAATTTAGCCACTTCTGCGGGGTCGATGGTGTTGAGCGTCATCTTGGTCTCCTAGCGTGTTTTGCGGCGGTTTGGGGTCTTGCGGTTTCTGCCGGGTGCAGGCAGGCTTTGACATAGTGTATAGGAAGATGATGGACCATAGAGCAGGCCAAAAGAGCGCAGCCGCGTATTTGTATCCCACCGCCGAACCGTTTGACCAGCGGGTCATGGATGTAGGCGACGGGCATCATATCTATGTCGAGCAATGCGGGCGGCCCGATGGCATTCCGGTGATGGTGGTGCATGGCGGGCCGGGCGGCGGGTGCAGCCCAGCGATGCGGCGCTATTTCGACCCGTCGGTGTACCGGATCATCTTGTTTGATCAGCGTGGCTGCGGGCGGTCGCGGCCCCATGCCAGTGTCGAGGCCAATACGACCTGGCACCTTGTTGCGGATATGCAGAAAATCCGGGCCGAGCTGGGCTTGGGTCAGGTGATCTTGTTTGGCGGCAGTTGGGGGGCCACGCTGGCGCTGATCTTTGCGATTACCCACCCCGAGGCCGTCAAGCATTTGGTGTTGCGCGGCATTTTCACCATGACGAATACCGAGCTGGATTGGTTCTATGGCGGCGGCGCGGGCAAGTTTTTCCCCGATCTTTGGGCGCGGTTTCTGGGCGGTGTGCCTCGGGCCGAACATGACGATTTGATTGGGGCCTATCACCGGCGCTTGTTTTCCGGCAACCTGTCCGAAGAAATGCGTCTGGCGCGGCTTTGGAGCAATTGGGAAAATGCGCTGGCGACGATCCAGTATAATGGGGTCGCAGGCGAAGGCCCGTCAGACTACGCCCGCGCTTTTGCCCGGATCGAGGCGCATTATTTCATCAACAAGGGTTTCTTGGACCAAGACGGCTGGATCATGGCCAATCGTCACCGCATCGAAGGTATCGGCGCCGATATCGTGCAGGGTCGCTATGACATGGTTTGCCCACCCTTTTCGGCCTATAATCTGGCGCAAGGATGGGAACAGGCACAGCTGCACCTGATCCCGATGGCGGGGCACGCTTTGTCAGAGGCGGGGGTTTCGGCGGAGCTGGTCTCGGTGATGAACCGCCTGCGCCCCTAACGGCCTAAGCCAACCCTTCGGGCCATTTCGACGGCAGGATCGTGCCACGGCATTCGCCAAACCCAACCCGGTAGCCGTCGCCCTGCGCATGGCCGCGCAAGATCATCGTATCGCCATCCTCGATGAAGCTGCGGGTCTCGCCGCTGTCCAGCGTGAAGGGCTCGCGCCCGGCCCAGCTAAGTTCCATCAACGAGCCGAATTCCGTCTTGCCGGGGCCGGAAATGGTTCCAGAGCCAAGCAAATCGCCAGGGTTCATCGCACAGCCACAAATCGCGTGATGCGTCAGTTGTTGGGCGGCGGAGTAATACATTCGGGAATAGTTGGTGCGCGCAAGGGTCGAAGGTTTGGCGACGCCTTCGGGCTGCATCTGCACCTCTAGTGCGATGTCGTAAAGGCCGGGTTTCACCTCTGCCAGATAGGGTAGCAATTCCTTTTCGCGCGGCGGCGTGGGGATTCGAAACGGCTCTAACGCCGCCGCAGTCACGATCCAAGGGCTGATTGTGGTGCCGAAAGCCTTGCCTTGGAACGGGCCAAGCGGTTGATATTCCCAACCCTGAATATCGCGCGCCGACCAATCGTTCAGCAATACATAGCCAAAGATCATCTCGTCGGCTTCCGTGACCGAAATCGGTTGACCCAAGCTAGAGCCGGTGCCGACAATCGCCCCAATCTCCAGCTCGATATCCAGCCGTTTTGACGGGCCAAACGACGGCATCTCGGCGTCGGGTGCTTTGGTCTGGCCCAGCGGGCGGTGAATATCGGTGCCCGAGACCACAACGGATGACGCGCGCCCATTATAGCCGATCGGAATATGCAGCCAATTGGCGGGCAGATCGGGCGAGCCGCGCAGGATCGCACCCATGTTTTTTGCATGCTGCATTCCGGCATAAAAGTCGGTGTATTCGGCAACAAGGAACGGCATATGCAGCTGCGCCTCGGCCTGCGGTACCAAAAAGCCGCGCAGCTCGGCTTCGGCGTCAGAACCTTCGACCAGTAATTCCATCAGCATGGCGCGCAGCGGCACCCAAGTTGCTGGCCCAAGCTCCATCACTTCGTTCCAGAACGGCACATCAAAGACAGGATCATCGGCCAGCCGTAAAAGCCCTGCCTCCTCTATCGCCGCCATATCAAGGATCATATCGCCAATGGCCACACCACAGCGTGGTTCGTCGTCGTCGATTGAAAACACGCCGTAGGGCAGGTTGTTCAATGGAAAATCCGTATCGGGCGCATTCGCGCTTTCCAGCCAAGAGCGTAACAGTGTCACAGTAAAATCTCCATTCCGTCGGTTCCCATTGTCACGCGGCCTTCCCAGATCTTTGCAGCGCGGCCTTCCCGGTCTTTTGCAGTATAACGCGGGTCATTGGCTGGGATAAAGCGGGTTTAGGCAGAGCCGCCGCCGCTGCTATCGGCCAGCCCGATTGCATCGGCAGCCCCCGTCACTAAGCCCCCCCGTTACGAAGCCGCCAGTCACACACACGGATCGCCCCGCGCAGGGGATGGCAGGGCCACCTTTGGTTCCTCTGAATGCGACCCTATTCATGCGGTTTCAGGCCTCAATCTCGGTTGTGAAGCTGGCCCAGATCATCCGTTTGCCATCGACCGGCATCTTTTGAAACAAGGCCTGCATCCGCTCGTCGGCCATCGCGGCTTCCATCGAGGCATCGCGGTGCGCTTTGTCGCGAAACTGCATCATCCCCATCACGACAGTCTCGTCTGCTGTCGCCATCACGGCTTGCGGGAACGAGGTCAGCTTGCCCATCGGCACGTCCATCGGGCGAAGCTCGGTGACTTTCATCACACCAAATTCCTTCCATAAAGGCAACATCTGGCGGGCCAGATTGAAGTAATCCTCGAGTTGCGCCTTTGGCACTGGCATTATGTACGTTTCGACATGGGTCATGATGGCGTCCTCCCTTATGACAAGGGATAGGTTACTTCTTACCGGGCGTCCCGTCGAACTTCTTCTCGAGGCTGTCCCAGCAATCGATGTAATCATCCTGTAGCGGGGCTTCTTGTGCTGCAAAACGGGTCAAATGCTGTGGAAAGCGGGTTTCGAACATGAAGGACATGGTGTTGTCCAATTTCTCGGCCTTCAGCGCTGCATTCGAGGCCCCCTCAAAGGCGTTGCGGTCGGGGCCATGCGGCAGCATCATGTTGTGCAGGCTCATCCCGCCGGGGATAAAGCCCTTGGGTTTAGCGTCATAGATGCCGTAAATATTGCCCATTAATTCGGACATGATGTTCTTGTGATACCACGGCGGGCGGAAGGTATTTTCGGCCACCATCCAGCGTTCGCGAAACAACACGAAATCGATGTTCGCGGTGCCTTCGACACCTGAAGGGGCAGTCAGTACGGTAAAGATTGAGGGATCGGGGTGATCAAACAGCACCGCACCCACCGGGCAATAGGTGCGCAAATCGTATTTCACCGGGCAATAATTGCCGTGCCATGCCACCACATCCAAAGGGCTGTGGCCGATCTGCGTTTCATGGAACTGACCACACCATTTGATCGTGACGGTGCTGGGGGTCTCGCGATCCTCAAAGGCCGCGACGGGCGTTTTGAAATCCCGCCGGTTTGCCATGCAATTGGCCCCAATCGGCCCGCGCCCCGGCAGATCGAATTTCTGGCCGTAGTTTTCGCACACAAAGCCTCGCGCCGGGCCTTCTAGCACTTCAACCCGGTAAACCAGACCGCGCGGCAGAATGGCGATTTCTTGTGGTGCCAGATCGATGATGCCCAGCTCGGTGCAAAACCGCAGCCGCCCCTCTTGCGGCACCACCAGCAATTCGCTGTCGGCCGAGAAGAAGTAGCTGTCCACCATGCTGGCAGTCACCAGATAGATATGGCTGGCCATGCCCACTTGCGTGTTCACATCGCCCGCCGTGGTCATGCTGTGCATGCCCGTCAACCATGTCAGGGGCTGGTCGCTATGCGGCACCGGGTCCCAGCGATACTGGCCCAGACTGACGACATCGGGGTCAATATGCGGCGCAGATTTCCAATAGGGCAGGTCGATCTTTTTGTACCGACCAGAGTGTTTGACCGAGGGCCGGATGCGGTAACACCAAGTGCGCTCGTTTTGATGGCTTGGCGCGGTGAAGGCCGTACCGGAAAGCTGTTCGCCATAAAGCCCGTAATTGCATTTTTGCGGGCTGTTCATGCCTTGCGGCAAAGCATCCGCAAGCGCCTCGGTTTCAAAGTCATTGCCGAAACCCGGCATATAGCCGTCATGCGGACCTGTAACGCTTGCGGCCCTGCGCATGCCGCTAAAGCTATTCTTAGTATTCATGGCAAAGCCTCCATAAATCAGATGAAAATTATAGCCTTTAATATCGTTTCATTCGCAACGAAGTCAAGCTTTGGTAATCGGCGATTAAGGTTTCAACGGCAAATTTGACTTGGGGGCGCGTCTTTAGAGGTGCCAAAATGAAGGTTGAAACGATTGATGGAATCCGGGTGATCACGCTTTATGACAGCGCGCCGCAGCATGGGGTGGACCAAGATACGGTGACGATGCTGCATATATGGCGGTTGTTGTCGGGTGTGCATGAAATGCGCGACAACAGTGCTTGTGCACGTCGCTACATTTAGAGGCTTACGCCGTCCGGCGCTCCCGGGCGGCGCGTATCCATTTGGCCTGCGTTGCGCTTGCGGCGGGCACAAGTTCGATGCACTCTGAAGGTTCCTAACCGCAGAGACGCCTTGTGAACCCTTTCAACCTCTCCGAATTCTTGCCCTATCAGCTTGCTGTTGCGGCCACGCGCGTCAGCCGTGACTTTGCAGCGATCTACCAACGCGACGCTGGTCTTTCCGTTCCTGAATGGCGGGTGATGGCGCATCTGGCCCAATCCGGCGCGGTGTCCGTCCGCGAGATCCATGCGCGTGTCGATATGGATAAGCCCAAAGTGTCGCGCGCGGCCTCGCGGTTGGAAAGCGCGGGCCTGATCCATAAACAAAGCCATCCGACGGATGGTCGCCTTGTACAATTGTCCCTGACCAAGCAAGGCGAGGCTATGATGCAGCGATTAATTCCCTTGGCGCAAGGTTTTCACGAAACCCTGCTTCAAAGCCTCGGTGCGGACGCGGCAGTGATGCAGCGCATTTTGTCCAAACTCGGTGAGAAATCATGACAGTTTTGTATGATTACTGGCGCTCTTCGGCCGCATACCGCATTCGCATCGCTTTGGCCGTGTTGAAGCTGCCGCATGCGTCGATCCCGGTCGATTTGGTGAAGGGCGAGCAGCGCAGCCCGGAAAATCTGGCGCGCAACCCGCAAGGTCTGGTGCCGACATTGGCGATTGACGGGCTGGTCCTGACCCAATCGCTGGCAATCTTGGAATATCTGGACGAGACGCGCGCTGCAGGTTTCTTGCCGCATGATGCTGCGGGCCGTGCCCGGGTTCGCGCATTGGCCTATGCGATTGCGATGGAGACATCCCCCGTCAGCAACCTATCGGTGCGCAGCTACGCGGCGGAGATCGCCAAAGGCGCTATCACGGCCGACGACTGGCAGGCGCATTTCATTGCCAAAGGCCTCGCGGGCTTCGAGGCGATGCTGGATCACCACTCTGTTGGG
>JBLIGH010000003.1:0-23364 GCA_047636855.1 Pseudorhodobacter sp. | reverse complement strand
CCAGCGCGCCCCCCGTCACCGCATTATTCGCGGCCTCGGATGCGATGATACCGTCAGGCTCGCCCTTGCCAAAATTCGCGCGGGTCGGGGCCGAACGGCGCGCCTCTGCGTAAGAGATGAAGGCCGCGGTCGCAGCCCCAGTGCCCGGCAAGATGCCGATCACATTGCCAATCACAACTGATTTGACCAACCCGCCGACCCGGCCCTTCCACTCTGCCAACTTGGGCAGCACGATCCCAGAGAACTTGACCAGATGCTTATCCTCATCCGCCACCTCTGCCGCCCGCGTCAAAACCTCGGACAGCGCAAAGACACCGATCACAACGGCCAGCAGATTGAAGCCCGCGATCAGCTGGAAATAGCCAAAGGTAAACCGCGCCTCGCCGGTGATCGGGTCGCCACCGACGGTCGATAAAAACAGCCCGATGAACCCCGCGATCAACCCCTTGATAAGCGAGCCTTCAGAGACCGACACAATGCAGGTCAGGCCCAAAAGAATAAGCGCAAAAATCTCTATCGGGCCGAAATTCAGCGCGAAAGCCGCCAGTTGCGGGGCGGCGAAAATCAAAACAATCGCCGAAACCAAGCCGCCAATGACCGAAGCCACAGTGGCCCAGCCAAGCGCCTTGCCTGCCTCGCCGCGCTGCGCCATCGGATAGCCGTCAAGGCAGGTCGCCGCCGATTGCGGCGTGCCGGGTGTGTTGATCAAGATCGCCGAGATTGAGCCGCCATAAACAGAGCCCGCATAAATCGCGAGCAGCAGCAAGATCGCGGGTGCCTGGCTCATCGTCAGCGTGAACGGCAAGATCATGGCGACAGCGACCGTCGATCCGATGCCCGGCAACGCCCCCAAGACGATGCCCATCATGGTGCCGAGGGTCAAAACCAGCATGCCTTCAAAGGTGAAGATCAGTGCCAAAGCCTGCGGAAGCACTTCAATCATAATCATTTTTCAAATCCACCAGACAAAAGGCGATGTTGGCAAAGGCATCCTTAGGACATGGTTGAACAGCCCCACAAGCGCGCCCGAAGCACCGACCGGCACCGCAAAAAGCATCAAGGGATTCCTCAATCCAAGTGTCAGCAAGACCAGAAGCGACAGCAAGACCGAACTGATGAAATAGCCAAGCGGCACGATCAGCAGCACATAGCCCATAAAACCCGCACTTATGATCGCGACGCGCCGAAACGCGATGGGGCCGCTGGTGGAACTGGTCGTCAGTTCCAGCAAAACATTCAGCGCGGCAAGGCCCAGAAGGATCATAAGAATGATGCGCGGGAAAAACATTGGGCTGAAAGCGCCGCCAAGCTCTGCGAATTCCAACCCGAATGTCGAAAGGGTCAGGCCAATCGCCAACAGCAGTATGATCAGTGCGAGAACGCGCCGTTCGGAAAAAACGTCTTGCATGAGCCCCTCATTCGCCAAAAAACGGCGCCCGGAAGAAACATCCGGGCGCCTAAACGGTCAATGCGACTTAAAGGCCAGCCGCCTTGATAAGAGCTTGGTTTGCATCGTATTGCGCGCGAAAGAAAGCATCGAAATCGGCGGCGTTACGATAGTTCAGCACGGTGCTTGTCTGGGTGGCAAATTCCTGGAAACCTTCCGAATTCATTGCGGTCTCGCAAGCGTTGCTCAGCTTTTCGGTGACCGCAGGCTCCAACCCGGCGGGCGCGAAAAGACCACCCCACAGATACAGCTCGTTCAAAGGGGCTGCGATGCCGACCTCTGTTGCTGTCGGGACATCCGGGAAGTTTGCCAGACGTTCGTTATTGAAAACGACCAATGGGCGGAAATCGCCGGTGGACAGCAGCAACTCGGTATCCCCGAAAAACTGGATAGTGTTCGCCGCCATCGCCTGCATCGCGGGTCCAGAACCTTGGAACGGTAGGTGCTTCATGCCGTCGATGATGCCAAGCCCCGAAAAGGCCGCAACTGTGGTCAGGTGGGTAATCGCGCCCGGACCGGACGATCCGTAGATATATTTGCCCGGCTCTGCTTTCACAGCGGCCACAACATCCTCGATCGTCTGGAATGGGCTAGAGGCATTTGTGAACAAGATTGTCGGCGACGCTGCAACCGAACAAATCGGTGTCCAGCTGTCCAGACCGTAAGGCACATCCTTGATCTGTGGTTGGACTGTGGCGACCGTGACGGACCAATAGCCCATCTGATACCCGTCAGGCCGCTGACCGGCCAAAGCGCCCGCCGCAACGGTACCAGAGCCGCCAGCCATGTTAGAGACAAAAGCATCGCCGCCAAGCGCTTCGGCAAAATGCGGCGCGAACGCGCGCAACATCAGATCGGTGCCACCACCCGCGTTGAAAGGGGCGACCAGATTGATGGGGCGTTCCGGGAACTCCTGTGCTGTGGCTGTGGTTGCCAGCATCATCGTCGCAGTCACCGCCGCAACGGTTTTATATAAAGTTTTCATGATTTCCTCCCTGAGCATGAAAAATTTCCATTGGTAACGTTGTCAATTGTGTTGATAACGTTGTCAATCGAAAATAAGTAGACCATTCTTGGGCCAAATCAAGAAGGTGTGTTTATGGACGACGAACGGCGCAGGCCAACGCTCAAAGAGGTGGCCGCGTTGAGTGGGGTCAGCACCATTTCGGCGTCACGGGTGATGAGCGGTGGGCCGAATATCTCGGATGAACTGCGCGCCAAGGTCGAGCAAGCTGCGCGAACCTTGGGGTATCAGCGCAACCGAATTGCAGGGTCGCTTCGGGGTCAGGCAACCGACCTGATCGCGGTCATCGTACCCTCGATGAGCAATAACGTGTTTCCGAACTTCGTCGATGGGCTGGACCAAAGCCTAAGGGAAACCGCGCTTCGCCCCGTTCTTGGCATGACCAACTATTGCGACGCCACCGAAGAAAGCGTTTTGCGCGATATGCTGTCGTGGAACCCTGCGGGCATTATTCTTGCCGGATTAGAACACACCCAAGGCACCCGCGATCTTTTGGCCAGATATGACGGGCCAATCGTTGAGGTAATGGATGTCGATGGTCAAGCCATTGATTTCGCAGTCGGCACATCACAGATCGAGGCAGGCAAACTGATTGCACGGCACTTCATCGCGCGCGGCTATCGCAAGATCGGCTATATCGGCGCTTGGGGTGAACGCCCGGTTCGATCCCTCAAACGCCGTCTGGCCTTCGAGGCAGAGCTGTTCGCCTTGGGTCACCCGATCATTGCCTCGCGCATTTGCGACGAGGCCTCGTCGATGGAAGGCGGTGCGCGCGAAATGGAGCAGCTTTTGACCCAGCACCGCGATTTGGACGCCGTGTTCTTTGCCAATGATGATTTGGCGCTGGGTGCGCTGTTCTATTGCAAAAACGCAGGAATATCCGTGCCGGGCGACGTTGCAATTGCGGGTTTCAACGGGCTGGAAATGTGTCAGCAAATCTCGCCGCGCCTGACGACCATCCAAACCCCCCGCAAGGAGATGGGCCACTTGGCCGGAAGCCTAATTCGGCAACATAATAGGGAAATCGCGTCTGAAACAGCCAAAATCCACAAACTACCGCTCGGGCTTATTCAAGGCGAGACGACATGAAATGAAGCGGGGCCGGCACGGGGCGCGATCAGGCCATGTGCGGACTTCTGCGGTCAGATGGACCCATGCAAAAGCCAAGGGCACCGTTTCGCCTGCACCCCTTCCTGCGCCCCTTAACGCCACGGCGCCGCGCCTTGGTCATTCTGGTCTAAGTAAAACACAAAACTGGCCCTATTGGCCGCCTCGGAATCCCAATACCACCGCGAGATCAGAAATCGTGCTGGAAAGCACTGAATTTGGGGGCAGTTCACGCCGTGAGCGTTTTGCGGCTTGGAAATGTCGGGCGCCTTGGTCGGGTTTTGTATCTTGGATCAGCCCCTTTACGACGGCCAAAACGGGGGCACCTTGAATTTCTGCCGACCCGAACCAGAAATAGACTGGCGCATCTGCAAACCATGACAACATTCGATAAGGGCTAAAAACATGAAAATGACAACCGAAGAGGCCTTCGTTAAGGTTTTGCAAATGCACGGCATCGATAATGCGTTTGGTATTATTGGCTCTGCCATGATGCCGATCTCGGATCTGTTTCCGACTGCGGGTATCAAGTTCTGGGATTGCGCCCATGAAACTTCGGGCGGGATGATTGCGGATGGCTACACCCGTGCGACCGGCAAAATGTCGATGGCCATCGCGCAAAACGGCCCCGGCATCACCAATTTCGTGACACCGATCAAAACTGCTTACTGGAACCACACGCCGATGCTGCTGGTCACACCACAGGCCGCGAACAAGACCATCGGTCAGGGCGGCTTTCAAGAAATCGAGCAGATGAAACTGTTCGAAGACATGGTTTGCTACCAAGAAGAAGTGCGCGACCCAAGCCGTATGGCCGAGGTTCTGAACCGAGTGATCGAGAAAGCCTGGCGCGGTTCCGCCCCGGCGCAAATCAATATCCCGCGCGATTACTGGACCCAAGTCATCGATATCGAACTGCCGCAGATCATCCGTCTGGAACGCCCGGCTGGCGGCGAGGAATCGGTGAAAGCCGCAGCCAAGCTGCTGTCGGAAGCGAAGTTCCCAGTCATTTTGAACGGCGCTGGCGTTATTCTGGCGGGCGCGATCCCGGCAAGCGTTGCGCTGGCCGAGCGTCTGGATGCCGCCGTTGCCTGCGGCTATCAGCACAATGACGCATTCCCCGGCTCGCACCCGCTTTCGGTCGGCCCGCTTGGCTATAACGGCTCGAAAGCCGCGATGGAGCTGATTGCAAAAGCCGATGTGGTACTGGCGCTGGGCAACCGGTTGAACCCATTCTCGACCCTGCCGGGTTACGGCATCAACTACTGGCCAACCAATGCAAAGATCATTCAGGTCGATATCAACTCTGACCGGATTGGCCTGACCAAGAAAGTCGATGTCGCCATTCAAGGCGATGCCAAGAAAGTGGCCGAAAGCCTTCTGGCGCATCTGTCGGAAACTGCAGGCGACGCGGGCCGGGTTGCACGCCGCGACCTGATTTCGACCACGAAGTCGCGTTGGGCGCAGGAGCTCAGCTCGATGGACCACGAGGATGACAATGACGAAGGCGTGACTTGGAACGAGCGCGCCCGCGACCGGCAGCCCGACCGGATGAGCCCGCGTCAGGCTTGGCGCGCGATCATGTCGGCCATGCCGCAAAACGCCATTATCTCGTCTGACATTGGCAATAACTGCGCCATCGGCAACGCCTATCCGACGTTTGAGAAAGGCCGCAGCTACCTTGCGCCGGGCCTGTTCGGGCCTTGCGGTTATGGCTTGCCGTCGATCCTGGGGGCCAAAATCGGTTGCCCCGACCGCCCAGTTATTGGCTTTGCAGGCGACGGCGCGTTCGGCATTTCGATGAACGAGATGACGGCTTGTGGTCGTGGCGACTGGCCTGCGATCACGATGATTATCTTTCGCAACTATCAATGGGGTGCTGAAAAGCGCAACACGACGCTGTGGTTCGATGACAACTTCGTTGGCACCGAGCTGAACTTGAACGTCAATTACGCTCAGGTGGCCGAAGGTTGCGGGCTTAAGGGTGTGCAGGTCACTGGGATGGAACAGTTGACCGAAGTGCTGAATACCGCCGTCAAAGCGCAGATGAACGAGGGTGTGACCACCTTCATCGAAGTGGTTCTGAATCAGGAACTGGGCGAACCTTTCCGCCGCGATGCGATGAAAAAGCCTGTGGCCGTTGCTGGGATCAGCAAAGACGACATGCGCCCACAGCAGGTAGGCTAAGCCAGCGGGCGTCCCTTACCCAAGACACTAAAAACCAGAGGCAGGCCCTGCTTGCCTCTGGTTTTCGGACAGGCTGAAGCGGATCACTGCTGCTGCGGCGCATCCGCAAGACAGCTCTTGTCAAAGGTTAACCTGTAAAAGGGCGGAACCGTCCTGCCGTGAAGGTGGGGTAAAGAAGCGAAAGACGCATCCCCCCTTGCCTTGGCGCGGAAATTCGGCATGTTCGGGGCCGCAATCGCTTTTTGCCTGCGCGCGCCGAAACAGGAGATATCATGACCGCCGAGACCCGCCTGCGCGACCAGATTTGCCTTTTGGCGAAGTCGCTGTTTGACCGAGGGCTGACGGGTGGCTCTACCGGTAATATCTCGGCCCGGACAGAGGATGGCGGGTTGTTGGTCAGCCCGACGGGGGCTTGTTTCGGGCGGCTGGACCCGGCGCGGCTCAGCCGGTTTGATGCGCAAGGCGTGTTGGTTGGGGGCGATATGCCGACCAAGGAAATGCCGCTGCATTCCGCCTTTTACGAGACGCGCAGCACAGCCGGGGCCGTTGTGCATTTGCATTCGTGCCATTCGGTTGCCTGGTCCTTGATGCCAGATGTGGACCCCGATAACTTTCTGCCCGCCCTGACACCTTATGCGATCATGAAGCTGGGCAAGGTAAAGCTGTTGCCCTTCTATATGCCCGGCGATCCGGCGATGGGTGATGCAGTGCGCAGCCTTGCGGGCAAGCGAACGGCGGTGATGCTGGCCAATCATGGCCCGGTCGTTGCCGGCAAGGATATCGAGGCAGCCTGCAACGCGATCGAAGAGTTAGAGGATACCGCCCGCCTCGCGATTTTGATGCGCGGCTATGATGCCCGCACGCTGACGCCAGAACAGGTGCAGGGCCTTGTCACCAAATTTGATGTGGAGTGGGACTGATGCGTTTTTCTGCCAATCTTGGATTTCTGTGGGCCGACCGCCCGTTGCCAGACGCGATCCGTGCCGCCAAAGCCGCCGGGTTTGACGCGGTAGAATGCCATTGGCCCTATGCCACCCCTGCCGCCGAAGTGGCCGCGGCACTGGCAGAAACCGAACTGCAAATGCTGGGGTTGAACACCCGGCGCGGCGATCTTGCGGCACGCGAAAACGGGCTTGCAGCCCTGCCCGGCCGCGAAGCCGAGGCGCGGGCAGCGATTGACGAGGCCATTGCCTATGCCATAGCCATCGGCACGCCGAATGTTCATGTCATGGCCGGTTTTGCACATGGACCCGGGGCCGAGACGACTTTCCTTGCCAATCTGCACTACGCCTGCACCCAAGCCGCCGCGCACGCCATCACAATCTTGATCGAGCCCCTGAACCATTACGACGCGCCCGGGTATTTCTTGTCCACCACATCGCAGGCGCGCGCTCTGATCGAAACCCTTGCTGCGCCCAATCTGCGCCTGATGTTTGACTGCTACCATGTACAGTTGATGGAGGGCGATTTATCCAACCGGATCAAGGCACTGCTGCCGTTGATCGGCCATATCCAATTCGCCTCTGTTCCCGATCGGGGCGCGCCGGATCATGGCGAGGTGAACTACGCCCATATCTTTGGCGTGATCGAAGGGTTGGGCTACAACGCCCCCCTTGGCGCCGAATATAAGCCCGGCGGCGATACGGATGCGACATTGGGCTGGCTGCACGGTTGACATCATCGGCTTTGACGGGCGCTGGATTGTCGCTATATCGGGGTTATGCCCGTTTTGTTCTCGTCCGTCTTTCCCCTGCTGAACGCCCGCTGCCATGAGGTTTGCGGGGCGGGGGCCGTGGCTTTTGCGGCCTGTGTCTGCGGCACGGCAAAGGGCGATGTGATTTGGATCACCGGGGGCTGGCAGACAGAGGTGCTGAACCCGTTGGGCCTGACACCCTATTGTGACCCGTCGCGGCTGCTGCTGGCGCGCGGGCCGGACCAGACCGATGTGCTGGCGCTTGGCGAAGAGGCGTTGCGGTCGGGGGCGGTGTCATTGGTGGTGATGGAGATCAACAAACCGCTTTCGCTGACCGTCGGGCGGCGGCTGCAATTGGCGGCCGAGGCAGGCAAATCCACAGGGCTTTGCCTGATCCCCGAGGGCATGGGTTCGAACGCTGCCGAAAGCCGTTGGCAATGCGCACCGCTTTTTGACAAGGATGACTCGACTCTGTGGCGTTGGTCTCTTATTAAGAACAAATCAGGAACAATTGGAAGTTGGGACCTGCGCTGGAATGCAGAAGCGCGTCATATCACTGTGGTTTCCACGCCTGCCGACCGACCGGGCGCTGCGGATGCGCGGGGGTAGCACGGCGCCCTTCGCGCTGACCCAGCGCATCGCCAATACCGAGCGTCTTTATGGCCTGAATGCCCGGGCCGAGGTGCAGGGCCTCAATCGCGGCATGACCCATTCCGATGCCCGCGCCTTTTGCCCCGATCTGCAAAGCCGCCCCGCCGATCTGCCTGGTGATGCCCGCTTTTTGGCGGTGCTGGCACGTTGGGCCACGCGCTATTGCCCTTGGGTTGGGCTGGAAGGTGCGGATGGGTTGGTGCTGGACGTGACCGGGGCCGCGCATCTGTGGGGGGGCGAGGCCGCATTGCTGGCGGATTTGCGCGCGCGGCTGCATCGCGCAGGGTTAGAGGTGCGGATCGGGCTGGCCGATACCCGAGGTGCCGCCTGGGCACTGGCGCATTACGGCGAGGGTGTTGCCGCAGCGGGGGCCGGGGCGGCGGTGATGGCCGCTTTGCCGATTGCCGCGTTGCGCTTGCCCGATGCGACCTGTGTCGCGTTGCAACGGCTGGGCCTGCGCCGCGTCGCCGATGTTATCGCCCTGCCCCGCGCCACCCTGACCCGCCGCTTTGGTCCCGAATTGCTGTTGCGGCTGGATCAGGCCTTGGGCGCGCGGGCCGAACAGCTTTCGCCGCTGCCGGACCCGCCGATCTACAGCGCTCGTTTGACCCTGCCGGACCCCATTGGCCTGATCTCGGATGTTATGGCCGGGACCGAACGGCTGCTGATCCAGCTTTGCGCGCGGCTGAAGGAACGCGAGATGGGCGCGCGTGTTTTGCAACTGACGTTGCGCCGGGTCGATCAGGCCCAGCAGCAGGTCGAATTGCGCCTTGCCCGCCCGCTGCATGACCCGGCCCGTATCTTGCCTTTGTTCCAGCGCGGCACCTCCGAGGTGGATGCAGGTTACGGCATTGACCAGCTGCGGCTGGAAGCGGTGCAAGTGGAACCGCTGCCCGCCGCGCAATTGCGGTCCAGCAATCGGCGCGCGGGCGAGGCGGGTGGCGCGCAGCTGGACGATCTGATGACGCGGCTTGGCAATCGGGTTGGTTTGGAAAATATCATCCGGTTTCTGCCTGCCGATAGCCACATCCCCGAACGCGGCTTTCTGACTGCTGCTGCGGCCTATTCCGACCCGGCAAAGGCTTGGGCCATAAATCGCCCGCGTCCTTTGCGCCTGTTCACCCCCGAGGCCATCGCCGCCGCTGGCCCCCAACCCCCGCCGCATTTTCGCTGGCGGCGCATGGCCCTGACCACAGCGCGGGCCACCGGGCCGGAACGCATCGCGCCGGAATGGTGGTTGGAGGATCGCAATTGGCGCAGCGGTTTGCGCGATTATTGGCGGGTCGAAACCCGGCAGGGCCGCCGCTTATGGATGTTTCACACACCGCAAGACCCCGGCTGGTACGTGCAGGGCGAATTCGCATGAGCGGCCCCTTGGGCAAGCCGCCGGGCAAAAAGCCCTTGGCCAAGCATCCGCAGATCCGCGCCGCCTCTCGCGATGCGGTGGAACGAGCGCGGTTTGCGCCTTCCGTTGCGCCCAGCGCTGTGCCGAAAATAGTAACTAACATTGCGGAAATACGGTATTCCGAACTTTGCGTCACCTCTAACTTCACCTTCCTGACCGGGGCCTCGCACCCCGAGGAGTTGGTCACCCGCGCCGCCGAACTCGGGCTTGCAGCGATTGCAATGACGGATCGCAATTCGCTGGCCGGGGTGGTGCGCGCCTATTCGACCCTGCGCGAATTGCGGCGCGAAGCAGAAACGGCGATTACGATCCGCTCGCAGCATCAGGTGGACAGCTGCTCGCGCTTGGAAACCGGCAATCCGCAACCTATTACCCGGCCGCAAACAGCGGCATTGCCACGGCTGATTGTCGGTTGCCGTTTGGTGCTGCGCGACAGCGCGCTGGAATGGTTGGCTTTGCCCACCGATCGCGCGGCCTATGCACGGCTGTCACGGCTGTTGACGTTGGGAAAGCGCCGCGCCGAAAAGGGTGAATGCCATCTGGATTTGGCTGATCTTTTGGCCGGGGCCTCGGGTATCATATTGATCGCTTTTTCACCACAAAAAGTCTCTAACATCGCCGTAACTGATCATTTAAGCCAAGCGGTGCGCCGCTATCCCGGCTTTGTGTTTCTGGGGGCGGCGCCGCGTTATGACGGGTCAGATCAGGCGCATTTCCGGGCCTGTGCGCGCTTGGCACTGCAATGCTCGGCCCCGATGGTCGCATTGGGTGACGTGCTAATGCATCATGCCAGCCGCCGCCAATTGGCCGATGTGCTGACCTGCATGCGCCATCACGTCACCATCGACCAGATCGGCACCCGCGCGCAGGCCAATGCCGAACGCCGCCTCAAACGCCCCGACGAAATGGCGCGATTGTTCCGCGAACATCCCGCCGCCTTGCGCCGCACGATGGAGATCGCCAATCGCTGCACCTTTTGCCTCAGCGAGCTGTCCTATGAATACCCCGACGAGGTCACTGATGGCGAAGCGCCGCAAGACCGGCTGGCGCGCCTGACAGCGCTGGGGCTGAAGCGTCGTTGCCCGCAAGGCGTGCCAACCCGGTTTCAAGCGCTGGCCACCAAAGAGCTGGCGATGGTCGCCGATCTGGGCTTTGCCGCCTATTTTCTGACCGTACATGATATCGTGCAATTCGCGCGCAGTCAGGGGATTTTGTGCCAAGGGCGCGGTTCGGCGGCCAATTCCATCCTGTGCTATGCCTTGGGGGTTACCGATGTCAGCCCCGACCAGATCACCATGGTGTTCGAGCGATTCGTGTCGAAGTACCGGGGTGAGCCGCCAGATATCGATGTGGATTTCGAGCATGAACGCCGCGAAGAGGTGATCCAACATATCTATGAAAAGTTCGGCCGCCACCGCGCCGGGCTTTGCGCCACGGTTATCCATTTCCGCTCTCGTGCGGCGATCCGCGAGGTGGGCAAGGTCATGGGGTTAAGTCAGGATGTGACGGCGGGTCTGTCCAGCCAGATCTGGGGCATGTCCAACGGCGGGGCCGACCCGGAACGGATGCGCGAATTGGGGTTGGACCCCTCGAACCGGCGGCTGGCACAGACCATCCGCCTGATCCAAGAGGTGATCGGTTTTCCGCGCCATCTGAGCCAACATGTCGGCGGGTTCATCATTACCAAGGGCCGGCTGGACGAGCTGTGCCCGATTGAAAACGCCGCGATGCAGGACCGCACCGTCATCGAATGGGATAAGGATGATATCGATGCGCTGGGCATTTTGAAGGTCGATATCCTGAGCCTTGGCATGCTGACTTGCATCCGCAAATGCTTTGATCTGATCGAGGCCAACAGTGGCCAGCGCCTCAGCATCGCCACCGTCCCGCAAGAGGATGCGGTCACCTATGACATGCTGTGCCGTGCCGATGCGGTGGGGGTGTTTCAGGTCGAAAGTCGGGCGCAGATGAACTTTTTGCCCCGGATGAAACCGCGCACCTTTTATGATCTGGTGATCGAGGTTGCGATTGTGCGGCCCGGCCCTATTCAAGGCGGCATGGTGCATCCGTTCATCAACCGCCGTCAGGGCAAAGAGGTTGTCAGCTACCCCTCTGAAGCGCTGCGCGAAGTGTTGGGCAAGACCCTTGGTGTGCCGCTGTTTCAAGAACAGGCGATGCAGATCGCGGTGGTCGCGGCCGGTTTCACGCCAGAAGAGGCAGACCGCCTGCGCCGTTCGCTTGCCACTTTCCGGCGGATGGGCACGATCAGCACCTTTCGCGACCGCTTTGTCGATGGCATGCTGGAACGCGGCTATCACCCCGATTTTGCCGATGCCTGCTTTGCGCAGATCGAAGGCTTTGGCGAATATGGCTTTCCCGAAAGCCATGCCGCGGCTTTTGCGATGCTGGCCTATGTCTCGGCCTGGTTGAAATGCCATCATCCGGCGGCTTTTGCCTGCGCGCTGCTGAACGCACAGCCGATGGGATTTTATGCGCCCGCCCAGATCGTGCGCGATGCACGCGAGCATCAGACCGAGACGCGGCCGATTTGCGTCAACCGCAGCCATTGGAACAACACGCTGGAACGCCGCACGGATGGCGCTTTGGCACTGCGCTTGGGGTTTCGCCAGATCAAAGGCTTTCGCGAAGAGGACGCGGGCTGGATCGTGGCGGCGCGGGGCAATGGCTATCCCGACCCGGAAAGCCTGTGGTTGCGGGCAGCGATTGGCCCTGCGGTGCTGGAACGGTTGGCCGAGGCGGATGCGTTTTGCGATATGGCCCTGAACCGCCGCGATGCGCTGTGGCAGGTCCGCGCCATTCGTGCGCCCTCGCCATTGCCGTTGTTCAACGATTCGGTCAGTGGCGAGGGGATTGTCGAACCCAGCGTCACCCTGCCCGTGATGCATCTGGGCGAAGAGGTGGTAGAGGATTACGTCGCAATGCGGCTGTCCCTGCGCGCCCATCCGATGGAACTGTTGCGCCCCTCTTTGCCCGGTATCACACCACATGCCGAACTGGCCACCGCGCCGATCTCGCGCATTTCGGTTTGCGGGTTGGTGATCACACGGCAACGGCCCGGTACGGCCTCGGGGGTGATTTTTCTAACGTTGGAGGATGAAACCGGGGTCAGCAATGTCGTGGTTTGGCCCAAGATGTATGAACAGTTTCGCCGCGCCGTGATGGGTGGGCGGCTTTTGCGCGTGACCGGCTATTTGCAGCGCGAAGGCATCGTGGTGCATCTGATCGCACAGCATGTGCAAGATATGTCGCATTGTCTGGCAGAGCTTGGCCACCCGCTGCAAGAGGCGGTGGGCATCACCCAACCCCAAGCTGATGACGCCCCGCGTCCCCGCCCGCGCCGCAGTGCGCGCCACCCCCGCGAACAGGCCAAAGTGCTGTTTCCCAGCCGCGATTTTCACTAAGCCGAAACGGCTTGGCGCGTGTGCGAACCACCTCCGCGTCGCCTTTGGTACAAATCTCAGCCTCATCTTAAACCGCTGCTTGAACCACGGCCCGCAAGCAGCATAACCTGAACCAGACGCGCGCAGGCCCACCGCCTATTTGCCCCCCCGAAACCAAGGATCATATAGCCCGTGAAAATTCACATTCTTGACGATTGGTTCGACACGCTGCGCGGGCTGCCCTGCTTTCAAAAGCTGGCGGCGCATGATGTTACGATCTGGACCGACCACGAGCCGGACCCGACCAAGCTTGCCGAACGGGTGCAAGCGGCCGACTGCCTTGTTCTGTTCCGCGAACGTACAAAAATTGAGGCGCCTTTGCTGACACAGCTGCCAAATCTTCGGCTGATCTCGCAGCGCAGTGCCTATCCGCATATCGATGTCGCGGCCTGTACCGCGAACAAGACCCTTCTATGCTCGAATATGCACAGCGATGCCCCATCCTATGCGGCAGCAGAGATGACCTTGGCGATGATCCTTGCCAGCTACCGCCAAATCCCACAGCAAACCGCGTCACTGCAAGCGGGCCGCTGGCAAATGGGTGTCGGGCGGACCTTGCGCGGCCGGACATTGGGGCTTTATGGCTATGGCCGTATTGCTGGTGCGGTTGGCCAATATGCCAAGGCGCTGGGGATGCGGGTGCAATGGTGGGCATCGGATGCGGGGCGCAAGCGGGCTGCGGCTGACGGGGAAATCGTTGCCGACAGCCGCGAGGCGTTCTTTGCCACCAGCGATATTGTCAGCCTGCATCTGCGGCTGAACCCGACCACCAAGGGCGTCATCACCGCCGCCGATCTGGCCGCGATGCAGCCGCGCAGCTTGCTGGTCAACACCTCACGCTCGGGTCTGATAAGCCCCGGCGTGTTAGAGGCTGAAATTGCCAAGGGTCACCTGCATGCGGCGGTGGATGTGTTTGACCAAGAGCCGATGCTGGATGCGGCCCATATCCTTGCGACGCATCCGAATGTGCTGGCCACGCCCCATATCGGATATGTGACCGAAGATGAGTTTGATCTGCAATTCAGCGACATTTTCGACCAGATCAACGCTTATGCCGCAGGCGCACCGATCCACATGATCAATCCGCAGGCGTTTTGAACAGGCGGGCAAAAAGCGGCGCACCAAGGATGACGATAAAGATCCGCAAAACATGGTGGGCGATGACAAAGGCCATATCGGCCCCGACGATCAGTGCCAGCACGGTCAACTCTGCCTGACCACCGGGTGCGAAGGCCAATAAGACCTCCATCCCCGGGGCAAGGCCGAGATTATAGATCACCTCGACGAAAACCAGCGTCAGCACGATCAAGATGCCGCAAAACCCAACGCCCGCCACCATATCGCGGCGCACCTCTGCCATGGTGATGCCCACATATTTAACGCCGACCCCCATTCCGATAAAGAATTGCGCCATCCAGATTGCCTCTGCAGGGGGGCGGTGCTGCAAAATGCCCAGAAGGGCTGCGATGGCCGCAAGGATCAATGGCCCCAAAATCGATGCCCCAAACATGCCAACCATCTTGGCGATGCGCCAACCGGCCAGCGCACAAAAAACCATGATCAGCATTTGCGACGGTGCAATCGTCGATGCGGGCGCACCCGGTGGGTTGCTAAGATCGGCACCCCAGATCGAATGCAAAAGGATGGGTACTGCGACAACGATCACCAAAACCCTTGTGGCATGGATCAGCGACAGGCTGCGCACATTGGCCCCCGCCTCTTCGCCAAACGCCAGCATATCTTGCAAGCCACCGGGCATGGTCGCGTAATAGCTGGTGGCGAAATCAAACTTCCATACGCGTTGGAAATACGGCACGCCCAACAGGCCGATGCACCCTGTCATAACCGGGATCAGCAGTAACGTCGGCCACATCCCCGCCATCGAGACAATCAATGTCGTTGTGAACGTCGCGCCAACCGCCACGCCCAAAACGGTTCGCATCCCATCATTCAGCAGTTTTATGCCCTGCATGGGCACGCCTGCCAAAGCCGCAAAAAGGCAGGCGATGATCGGCCCCAAAAGCCAGGGCAGGGGCAGCGACAGCCCGATAAAGATCGCGACGCCAACCAGCGCAATCGCAAATGTGCATGCAATTTGTATCATCCGCGCATCACTTTCAGTCGGTGCCGTAACGAGGTTTCAAGATGCGCCTCTGCTGCCGCGCCAGCCGCCGCGACATCCCCGGCGCGGATCGCATCGATGATATCTTGATGCTGATGCGTGACCGTTTTGACCCGTGCCTCGTCGGCAAGCGTTGTCGGGCCAAGCAGCATCAGCGCGTTGTTCAAGGCGCGCGCGGATTCCCGCAAAAAGCGATTGCGTGTGGCGCGGTAAATGCAGCGGTGAAACCTTTGGTTCAACGCCGCGGCCTGATCCGGGTTCAGTGCGGCCTTAATCGCGATGTTTATGTCTTCCAACTCGTCAATTTCGGCGGCATTGGCGTGTTTTGTCGCCATTTCGGCAGCGGTGCGCTCCAAAACAACCCGCATCTCGTAAAGTTCCACCACTTCGGCATGGGTCAAGGTGCGTATGACAGCCCCGAGCCGGGCGCGATGCTCGACGATACCGTCGGCTTCCAGCTTGCGCAGGGCTTCGCGAATTGGCGTGCGTGACAGCGCAAGCCGGGCAGAGATATCAACCTCGCGCAGCCGGTCACCGGGGCGGAACAGGCCGTCACCAATTGCGTCAAGCAGCTTTGCATAGGCGATTTCACCTTGCGACATGTCTTGGTTTTGATCGGTCAAACTGTGCTTCCTGAATACTGTATCCCCTCGGATACAATTACAGGCGTACAGCAGAGGTGTAAGCGATGTCAAATGCAGATTTCAGGGATCCGTAACCGTAAGATACGGCAGGCTTGGGCTTGAATGCCTGCCGCGACCCAGCCGCGAATGCGCTGTCGCTTCCTTTTGCATTCGCAGCCAGCCAGCAAGACGTGTATTTTGGCCCGCAATGTGGTACAGAAAGACTGTATCGCAAGAATCAATTTGACTGCAATGCGGTTCCCATGTACTAAATTGTGGGACGTATCTGGGAGGAATCAACCAGACATTCAGAATTTGCTGCACCGCGCAGGCGGTGAATGGAGGAGATTTATCCAATAGTGAAAGTCCGCGGTATTGAGTTTCAGGCGAATACAGACAACGACATGGGGATTGAGTTCCATAACCTGTCGCACGCTTTGGGTTTCAAAACCCAAATTGGCCATACCTCCAAGACACGAAGATTGAGCGAATTCACTATATGGCAAAATCAGGTGTGCTGAGCCAGCGCATCACGACAACCATGCATGCCACCACCCATATCGACGCCCCGGCCCATGTGGTTCAAGGCACCCCTTTCATCGACGAGGTGCCGCTGCCGCATTTCTTTGGCACCGGCATCGTTGTGAACCTTCCAAAGAAGAAATGGGAGCCGATCACCGGCGACGATCTGGAAAAGGCTTGCGGCCATGTGATCCGCAAGAACGATGTCTTGATCCTCAATACCGGCTGGCACCATGATTATGATTATGAGGATGGCGATTACTTTGCCTATTGCCCCGGTTTTGTCGCCTCGGCAGGGCTTCAATGGTGCTGCTGGGCATCTTTGACGATGCATCGAAGGCTAAGGAGTTCACTGACTGGACAATTTTTTCAACAAATCCAGAAGTGGGCATCCATCAGGTCCCGCCCTTGGTTTGAGTCGATAAACATTTTTCTCATCTCAAGGGATGTGGCTCTCGTTATATTTCTTGCTGGGTCTCGGAAGGTTAGATTACACACTTCCGCGAATAACTAATCAAATCAATGCCTATGGCAATCCAATCGGGGTCACCAAAATCGCTCAAAAACACAACGAGCGCTCTGTGATATCATGCAGGGTTTTGCGATTTTTGTGCGCAACCATGTAAAGAGAGCCGGTCGAAAACCCGCGGGCCAGTTTTCTTGAATGCACGAAAGCAAGAGTTGATTAGGCCACAACCCGACCTCAGGGATTGATGCGGATCGGGGTTCCGGTTTTGACCATGGCGTAGATATCTTCCATCTCGCGGTCTGTCACCGCAAGACAGCCCCAGGTCCAATCGCCCTTATTATCGCCGCGATAGCCGGTTTTGCCGTGAATGAAAATCTCGCCGCCCGGGCTTTTGCCTTGTGCCTTGGCAAAGGCGATATCCTCTTTGTTCGGATAGGAAATCCCGAGAGACAAATGGAAGCGGCTGCGTGGGTTGCGGCGGTCGATGTAGTAAAGGCCCTCGGGTGTTTTGCCGTCGCCTTCGAATTGCTTATGGCCACGCGGCGCAAAGCCCAGCGCGATATCATAGGTCTCCAAAACATCGTTATTGTGAAACAGCCGCATTTTACGGTCGGTCTTGTCGATGGTGATAAAGGTCACTTCCGGGCCGTTGTAGGTTCGGAATTTTGGGTCACGGACAGTGCTGTCGCCGCAAGCCGCAAGAACAAGCGCAAAGCCCAGCGCAAACACCAGTTTAAAAATCCGCATCAACCGTTGTTCCCTTTTACGCCTGACCTGCCCGGCCTTCACTTAGAAGTCTATCAGTCTTTTGATGCCCTTTCATTCAATTGCTTCTCAATTGCAATGAGGCGTTCGATAACTTCTTCGCGATAATGGGCTGTACGAGCGGTTTCTTCCGCATTGTGGGCGTCTTGCATCGAATTTACGATCAAACCGACCAACAGGTTCACAACCGCAAACGTTGTCATCATGATGAACGGTACGAAAAACGCCCAAGCATAAGGGAATTGCGTCATCACGGGTCGCACGATACCCATCGACCAGCTTTCCAGCGTCATGATCTGAAACAGCGAATAGGCCGAAAGCCCGATCGTGCCGAACCATTCCTCAAAGCTGGGGCCAAACAGCTTGGTTGCCATCACCGAGCCGATGTAGAAAATGATCGACATCAGCAAGAACACCGAGCCCATACCCGGCAGCGCCGTCACGAAGCCCTCGACCACCCGCCGCAACGAGGGCGCGACCGATATGACGCGCAGCACCCGCATAATCCGCAAGGCCCGCAGCACCGACAAGGATTGCGCGCCGGGCAGGACGGCGATGCCGATCACCACCGCGTCAAACAGGTTCCAGCCACTCTTGAAAAACCGGATATCCTGCGCGAACAGCTTCATCGACATCTCGATAATGAAGATGGTCAGACAAACCGTGTCCAAAAACCCAACCACCGGCCCAATCTTTGCCATGACCGTTTCGGAGGTATCCAAACCCAACAGCACCGCGTTGACCATAATCACTGCGATGATGAATTTCTGGGTGAACGAGCTAGAGATCAGCACCCCAACCTTTTGACGCAAATTCATTTTACCCTCTTTTCGGAGAAAACCCTAATGCGCCCATATTCTACAGGCTGAAGCGTGCCGCAAGCTCCACGTGCGCTGACCACCGAAATTGATCAATTGGTTGCACCCAATCCAGCCGATATCCTGCGTCGATCAAAATTCGGGCATCTCTGGCAAAGGTGACGGGGTTGCAGGAAACAGACACTATCACCGGAACCTGAGAAATCGCCAAGGTGCGGGTTTGCGCCTCGGCGCCGGCGCGTGGCGGGTCGATAACAACGGCCTGCACATAGCGAAACTCATCCGGCTCCAGCGGTCTGCGAAAAAGATCGCGCGCCTCTGTGGTGACCCGTTTCAAGCCCTCGGCCTGACGCCAGCCCTTGTCCAGCGCCGCCGTCATCGCGGCATCACCCTCGACAGCGTGAACCTCGGCGGTTTCGGCCATCGGCATTGTGAATGTACCCGAGCCTGCGAAGAGGTCGGTGACCTTGCGCGCCGGGCCAATCGCCTCAAGCACAATTTTAATCAAAGTTGCCTGCCCGTCTTCGGTGGCTTGCAAGAAAGCACCGGGCGGTGGTGCCACCATTGCCCGGCCCATCGCCTGAATAGGCGCAGTCCGCAGGGCAACCACTTCCTTGTCCCATGTCAGTCGCGACATGCCATGCGCTTCTGCAATACGTGCCAGTTCCATCCGCAACTGGCCATCCAGCGGCTTGCCGCCGGTCACCGACACATCCGGCCCCGCCAGACTGCGCGTCACAGTCAGCGCCAGTTCCGTGGTGCGCGATCCGCCCATCAGCACCAGCGCCTCTAGCGCCGGGAAGGTCGCCATCAGTTCGGGGTGCAGCAATTGGCAATTCGGTACCGCAACCATCACGTCAGAGCCGCGTGCGTGAAACCCCAACATTGTGCCGCTTTTTGTCCGCCGCCCGGCGATCGTTGCGCGGCGACGCGACTGCGGTGGCGAGGTGATGATCGGGCGCAATTCTGCCTGCAACCCTTGACCCGCCAGTGCCGAGGCCACGACCCCCTCTTTCCAGCGCACGACAAATTCATCCTTGGCATGCTGCATCAAACAGCCACCGCAACTGCGCGCATGGGCGCAAGGCGGGCGCACCCGATCCGGCGATGGCGTGACGATCCGGGCATCCAATAGGCGGTCGCCTTTCAGCTCGCCTTCGACCTCTTCGCCCGGCAGCATCTGTGCTACAAAGATCGGGCCGTTTTCGCCCATCGCCATCGCATCGCCCAAATGGCCCAACCGGTCTATTGTCAGTTTCACTCTGCCGCCTCTTCCAACCCGATGAAACCACCAGACTGGCGGTTCCAATACCGCGCGTAAAGACCGTCCATGGCCAAAAGCGCTTCATGGTTGCCTTCTTCGACTATGCGACCATTGTCCAGCACAACAATTCGGTCCATTGCCGCAATCGTTGACAGGCGATGCGCAATTGCCAAAACGGTTTTGCCCTGCATCACGCGGGTCAGGGTCGTTTGAATGGCGGCCTCGACCTCGCTATCCAACGCAGAAGTTGCCTCGTCCAGAACCAAAATCGGGGCATCTTTCAGGAAGGTCCGCGCAAGGGCGATCCGTTGCCGCTGCCCGCCGGAAAGCTTAACGCCGCGCTCGCCCAAGAACGCGTCATAGCCGGTGCGGTCATTGTGATCGACCATATCCTCGATGAAAAAATGCGCCTCGGCCGCGCGGGCCGCATCGATCAAGGCCGCATCATCGGCATCGGGGCGACCGTATTTGATATTGTCACGGGCAGAACGATTGAACATCGCGGTTTCTTGCGTGACCATGCCGATCTGGCGACGTAAGCTTTCCTGAGTGACGCCGCGCACATCATGGCCATCAATCAAAACAGCGCCTTTTTCGCTGTCATAGAGCCTTAAAAGCAACGAAACCATGGTCGATTTCCCGGCACCCGAAGCGCCGACAATCCCCAGTTTCTCGCCCGGTTTGATGGTCAGCTTGATGCCTTCGACCCCACCCTTTCTACGGCCATAGGCAAAGGATACGTTATCAAACGTCACCTCGCCCTTGACGCGCGGCAGATCCAGCGCGCCGGGCGTATCGGCCAGCTCATGTGGAATCGACAGCGTGCGCATGCCATCCTCGACCTCGCCAATCGAGGTGTAAATCGACATCAAGGTAAAGCTGACCCAGCCCGACATTTGCGCGATCCGCATTGCAATCGCACCCGCGGCGGCAATCGCACCCGCTGTTGCCAGATCCTGCGCCCAAAGCATCAGCATCGCACCAATCAGCATCAAGGGCAGCAGCCCCGCCAAAGTCATCAGCGCCAAACGAAACATCGTGGAAATCTGGCCGAATTCTAACGAGCGGTCGCGAAACACTTGCATCGCCTTCAGCGCCACCTTGTCTTCGAATGCGGCATGGGCAAATAATTTGACCGTTTTAATATTGGTGATCGTATCCACAACCTGCCCCGACACCATTGCCCGCGCCGCGGCCCGCGCTGCCGAATTCACCCGAACGCGCGGCATGAAATAGCGGATCGTCAGGACATAGCCGATCAACCAAGCCGCCAGCGCAAAGGCCACGCGGTAATCAATCGCCACCAAAAACACCACCGAACCAATCACCGAAGCCAGTGCGAAAGCCACCGTGTTGATCACTTCGGTCGCGACATCCGTGACAGCCCGCGCCGCCTGCATCTGCTTTTGCGCAATACGGCCCGCGAAATCATTGTCAAAGAAGGTTACAGCTTGGCCCAGCGTCCAGCGATGCAGCCGGCTTAAGACCAAAGGCAGCACATTTGGCCCCACGATGATCGAGTTCGACGCCGCCGATGCCGCAAAGGCCAAAGGCCGCAGGATCAAATAAAAGCCGACGAAGCCCAGCAAAAGCCAGAAATGCTGCGTGAAAAACACATCCGTACCCGAGGACAGTGCCGCATCAATCACCCAACCCAGAAACAGCGCCGAGACCACTTCCATTGCGCCAGCCAGCCCCGAAAGCGCGCCTGCGATCCAAAGCATCGGCCAGCTGCCCCGCAGGCACCAGCGAAAGAACGCCGACAATTGTTGCGGCGGCGGGCCATCTGCCGGACGGAAAGCGTCGATCAACCCGCCGATGCGTTGCACAAGTGTCATTCTTCATCCTCATCTACGCCCAAAAACCCGCCCGATTGCCGCGCCCAGAACTTTGCATAAAGCCCCTCTTGCGCCAGCAATTCAGCGTGGTTTCCAATTTCGACCACCTGACCATCATCCAGCACCACAATGCGATCCATTGCTGCGATGGTTGAAAGCCGATGCGCGATGGCGATTACGGTTTTACCCGCCATAACACCGTAAAGTGTCTGCTGAATGGCGGCCTCTACCTCACTATCTAGGGCAGAGGTCGCTTCATCCAAGATCAAAATGGGCGCATCTTTCAAGATCACCCGCGCGATGCCGATCCGCTGCCGCTGCCCGCCTGAAAGCTTGACGCCGCGTTCGCCAACATGCGCATCATAGCCGCGCCGCCCTTCCGAGTCTTGCAAATCCAGAATGAAATCATGCGCTTCGGCGTGCTTTGCTGCTGCGATCATTTTCTCTTCGGTTGCATCGGGTCGGCCATAAAGGATGTTATCCCGGATAGAGCGGTGCATAAGCGAGCTGTCTTGTTGCACCATTCCGATTTGGCGACGCAGGCTATCTTGCGTCACAGCGGCAATATCTTGCCCATCAATGGTGATCTGCCCGGTCTCGGCGTCATAAAACCGCAGCATCAGCTTGACCAAGGTTGATTTCCCAGCACCCGAACGGCCCACCAGCCCAATTCTTTCACCTGGTGCAATCTCTAGGGTGATGCCGCGCAACCCGCCAGAACCGCGGCCATAATGATGCGACAACCCCTCGATTGCGATGCGCCCCCGGTCCAGAATCAAGGGCTTGGCCACCTTCGTATCCACAAGCGTAATAGGATGGGCGATGGTCTCCATCCCTTCGGCCACAACGCCCAGCGCCTGAACCAGATTTGTCGTGGCCCACATGATCCAATAGGTCATATTGTTCAGCCGCAACACCAATGCCACAGTCGCCGCAACCACACCAAGGCTGGCCTGCCCCTGATACCACAGGAATAAAACCAAGCCTGTCACCGCAACAATCAGCCCGCCATTCAACACCGTCAGCGCGAAATCCATTGTGGTGATCACCCGCATCTCGCGGGCAAATGTGGTGCGGGCTTTTTCGATCGCCTCTTTGGCGTAAGAGATCTCGCCCTCATGATGCGCGAACATCTTGACCGAATGGATATTGGTATAGGCATCAACCACACGCCCCGTCACCGCCGAACGCGCATCCGAACTGGCCTTGGCGGCAGGTCCGGCGCGGCGCAGCGTCCAGTTCACCAGACAGGCGTAAAGGACAAACCAAATCAGCAAGGGAATCGTCAAGCGCGGGTCGGCATCGGCCAGCAAAATGGCAGATCCGATTAGGGTAACGGTGGCAAAGGAAACCGCATCAAAGGTCTGGAACACAGCATCACCCGCAGCAGGCGGCGTTTGCATGATGCGGTTGGCAATGCGCCCCGCAAAATCGGATTCAAACCAACCGACGGGTTGGCGCAAAACATGCGAATGCGCACGCCACCGAATGAGCGTGCCAAAATTCGGCAAAATCGCATTGTGCAAAAGGGCCGTATTCAAGCCCGACAGGATCGGGCGCAACACCAATATGCCGACCCCAACGGCAAGCACCTCGGCCCCGTAGCTTGCCCAAACCTCGGCAGGCGCGCCCACGGCCAATACATCCACCAAATGACCCAGATACCAAATCAGCAGCACATCGATTGTCGCCACCAAAGTGGAAACCACAGCCGTTACGGCGAAAACCGCATGAAACGGTCGAATGTATTCACGCAAGAACGGCCATAGCTTGCGTGGCGGTGAATCGTTTTGCTCGTAAGGACCGTAGGGGTCTACCAGACCCTCAAAAAACCGAAACACGGGGGGGGTACGCCTTCTTTGGATATGCCAAGGATATATCCGCAACTGCGCCGAAGGGAAACGCCCTTAGGCCAAGAGTTCTGCGCGCGAAAGCACAAAGCCCGATGCGATCCAGCGTTGTTCCAGC
>JBLIGH010000002.1:0-27026 GCA_047636855.1 Pseudorhodobacter sp. | reverse complement strand
CCCCCATTGGAACGGATGGTCATACATGGATTCCGCCGCCAACGAGTAATGGCCGTAGCGTTCCACCTCGTCGCGCATCGGGCGGATCATCTGACTGTGGCAGACATAGCACCCCTCGCGGACATAGATGTCGCGCCCGGTCAGCTCTAACGGTGTATAGGGGCGCACCCCTTCCACCTTCTCGATCGTGTTCTCGAGATAGAACAGCGGCACGATCTGCACCAACCCGCCAATGCTCACAACCAGAAAGCTGAGGACCAGCAGAAGGGTGGCGTTGGTCTCGATGACCTTGTGTTTATCTAGAAAAGCCATGTGTCCCTCCGGTCATTCAGCGGGGACGAACCCGTTTGCGGAAACCTTTTCAGGCTGCGCGCGAACGGTCATCCACAAGTTAAAGCACATGATAAGCGCCCCCGAGAGGAACATGACGCCCCCAAGGCCACGGACCACATACATCGGGAATTTAGCAGCAACAGTGTCTGCGAAAGCGTTGACGAGGAAGCCATTGGCATCGACTTCGCGCCACATCAGGCCTTCCATAATGCCCGTCACCCACATCGAAGACGCGTAAAGCACGATCCCGATTGTGGCGAGCCAGAAGTGCCAGGACACCAGTTGCAAACTGTACAGCCGCTCGCGATTCCACAGTTTCGGGGTCAAGAAGTAAAGCGCGCCAAAGGTGATCATCCCGTTCCAGCCCAGTGCCCCGGAATGCACGTGGCCGATGGTCCAATCGGTATAATGCGAAAGCGAGTTCACCGCTTTGATCGACATCATCGGGCCTTCAAAGGTCGACATGCCGTAAAATCCGATCGACACCACCATCATCCGAATGATCGGATCGGTGCGCAGCTTGTCCCAGGCGCCCGAAAGCGTCATCAGCCCGTTGATCATGCCACCCCAGCTTGGCATCCACAGCATGATGGAAAACACCATGCCCAAGGTCGATGCCCAATCGGGAAGGGCTGTGTAATGCAAATGGTGCGGACCCGCCCAGATATACAAAAAGATCAGCGCCCAAAAATGGATGATCGACAGCTTGTAGCTGAAGATCGGACGCTCGGCCTGTTTCGGGACGAAGTAGTACATCATGCCCAAAAAGCCCGCCGTCAGGAAAAAGCCCACCGCGTTATGGCCGTACCACCATTGCACCATCGCATCTTGCACGCCCGAAAAGACTTGCACGGATTTGGAGCCAAAGATCGACACCGGAATGCTGATATTGTTGAAGACATGCAGCATTGCGACGGTAACGATGAAAGACAGATAAAACCAGTTCGCGACATAAATATGTGGCTCGCGGCGCTTCAAGATCGTGCCGAGGAAGGTGGCAAGATAGGCCAGCCAGACCACGGTAAGCCACAGATCGACATACCATTCAGGCTCGGCATATTCTTTGGATTGTGTCGCCCCCAACAAATAGCCCGTGGCAGCCAGAACGATCACCAACTGGTAACCCCAAAAGACGAACCAACCCAAATTACCGCCCCAAAGCCGGGCGGCACAGGTGCGCTGCACAACATAGAAAGAGGTGGCGATCAAGGCATTGCCGCAAAAGGCAAAAATAACCGCCGAAGTGTGTAAAGGTCGCAGCCGCCCGAAGTTGGCAAAGCCTTGCGCCCATTCAAAATTGAGCGAGGGGAAGGCCAGCTGGAAAGCGATAAAGACACCCACCAAAAACCCGACCACACCCCAAAAGCACGTGGCGATGACCCCTGCCCGCACAACACCATCAAAATATTCTTGTTCCGAGGCCTTTACCGACGGCTCGCCCACTTGGCGAACCCAGTATAAAAACAACCCCCCGGCTACCAACATCACCGTCAGCGCATTGACCATATAGGCCGGATCGCGCGCGTAATTGGCAGCGATCGCGGCGAGAAGCGTGATCATTGCCAGCGCAATCAGTTTTACGAAATTCCACATTCTACGTCCCTTCGTCCTGGCCCGTGCCGACTCGGCTGTCGGCCGGACACTCTTTGACAGATTGCTTTTGACCTGCGGCGCGCAAAGCCGCTTTGATCCATGTCAAGCGATTGCACCCATTTGCTTGATCCGGGTCAAAGCGCGTGGTGCCGGGGGCGTGTTAGCTTGGGCTTGTCAACAAAAGAGGAGCCGCGACAATGGCCTATAAATCTTTGCTAACGGTCTGCACCGATCGAGTGCGGGCCTCTGAAACCTTCGCCGCCGCTGCGGAAATTGCCTTGCTGCAAGACGCCCATCTAGATGCATTAGCCCTTGGGGTCGATAAAATGCAGGTCGGATATGCCTATATGGGCACAGATGTGACGATGCTTTCCGTGGCTCAAGACCACGCCAAAGCGGAAGCCGCCGCCGTTGAAAGCGCCATCACACAAAAAGCGGCGGCTTTGCCCGATATGCTGCATTGGTCAGCGGAAGCTGCGGTTGCCATGATGGGCAGCGTGGTGGACTTGGTGGCCTTGCGCGCACGGTTTGCCGATCTGGTGATATTGGGCCAACCTTATGGCGACGGTAAAGGGCCCGAAGAGGCCGCGATTGTAGAGGCAGCGCTTTTTGAGGGGCAGGCCCCGGTTTTGATTTTACCAAATCACCCAATTGATGGCACAGGTTTTGGCAAGCGGATCATTGTCGCTTGGGACCAAAGCCGCGAGGCCATGACCGCCGTGCGCAAAGCGCTGCCTTTGTTGAAAAAGGCTGACTTGGTCAGCATCACAATCATTGACCCGCCGCAACATGGGCCGGAACGCTCGGACCCGGGTGGTGTTTTGTGCCAGATGCTGGTGCGCCATGGCGTGCGGGCAAAGGTTACCGTTTTGGCCCGGACGATGCCGCAAATATCGGATGTTCTGGCCCGACAGACCCGCGATTTCAACGCCGATTTGTTGGTGATGGGGGCATATGGTCATTCACGCTTTCGCGAAGCCATTATGGGGGGGGCCACCCGCAACATGTTGGAGCAGGCAGAAATACCGGTATTTTTGGCTCATTGATCCCAGTGACTGGAGCAGCAAAAAGCCGTGCCGAGGGGCCTCGAACCCCACGGCACGGCCTTGCCATGGAAGGGTGTGGCCGCCTTCGGTTTTCTTAAACAGGTCTGCGAATGCGCCCTTCAGAAATACGCAGCGCGCTGCCACTGATCTTAACGGCGCTTAGCGCGCCACCTTGCTGCACTATCGTCAGGCCAATATGGCTGGGTCGCCCCATTTCAGCGCCTTGCAACAGCGACAGGCGGGTTTCAGGCCCTGTCAGCGTACCTGATGCCTGCAATTGCGCGGCCAAAATGGCGGAGGCAGAGCCCGTGGCCGGGTCTTCGGGTATTCCCGCAGTGGGTGAGAACATGCGCGCCTGATAATCCTGCCCGTCCCCAGCCGCATAAAGATAGGCACTATCGACGCCTGCCAATGCCATCACTTGCGACCATTGCGGCTCGCGCGGTCGGGCTGCTGCAAGCGCCGCAAGATCACGCAGCGGGATATAAAGGAAACGCGGGCCACCTTGCCATATCGCAGGCTGGTGTTTGGCAAAGCCGATCTGGGTCGGTGCAAGCCCGACGGCCGCTGCCAATAGCGGGAGGGCAAAGGCCGCGCTAAAATCCATGCCCGCAGATTGAGATGCAGCATGGGGCAGAACAGGCGCAGTCAACTCGGCCAGCGCCAGCCCCGCTTTGCGCGTCACGATGACCGGGACAATCCCCGCCTCTTCCTCCAACACGATCTGCGTCTCGAAATCCCCCGCGGGCATCGCCGCCTCTGCCAACAAGATGGCGCAGCCAATCGTCGGATGCCCCGCAAAGGGAATTTCTGCGGTCGGAAAAAAGATACGCACCTTGGCCGTATTGCCCGGATCGGCGGGCGCTTGGACGAAAATCGTCTCTGACAGGTTGAATTCACGGGCAAGGCATTGCATTTGCGCCGTGCTCAGCCCGTCAGCCCCCAGCACAACCGCCAAAGGATTGCCCGTGAAGGGCACTTGGGTGAAAACATCCATTGTGTGAAACTCAAGCATGATGCCCCCATCCATTCAGCTGACCAAAGAGCACCAGCGCGGGTCTTAGCTGAGCATGCCACCATCGCTGTCATCGCCCGCCACTTCAAGCAAAGCATCAAAATCCGGGACCGTCACATGCCGCGCGCCTTCCAGCGAGATAACACCATCCTTGCGCAAGGACGACATCTGACGGCTGACGGTTTCCAGCGTAAGGCCAAGGTAATCAGCCATTTCTTCGCGGGTCAGCGGCAGGTCGAACACGATTTTCCCAGCGGGTGTTTTCAGCTGCAAACTAGCGTCACGACGCGCGATGATCGCCAGAAGGCTTGCAATCTTTTCACGTGCCGTTTTGCGGCCCAACAGCAGCATCCATTCGCGCGCAGCATCCAGCTCGTCCAACGTCATTTCCAGCAAACGCTGGCTGATATGCGGCGTCGCAAGCATCATATCTTCGAACGGCTTCTTGCGAAAACAACACATCACCAAATCGGTGGTTGCGGTCACATCATAGGCCGCGTTGGCCCGCCCTGGCCTGCCGACGAAATCGGACGGCAATAGCAGGCCCACCATCTGGCGACGGCCGTCCTCCATCGTTTGGGTCAAGGTTGCGATACCGGTAACAACCGAGGCCACAAAATCCATCCGATCACCGGACCAGACAACCGTCTGCCCCGCTTGATAACTGCGGTAATACTTGATTTGCTCGAGCTGCCCCAATTCATCGGTCTCGCAGCGCGCACACACCGCGCGGTGCCGGATCGGGCAATCCCCGCATTCCAAAAGTTGAGAGGCCTTATTGGTAGGGGGCATGGTCATTCTCTCATTTGATCTGAATCAAAGCGTCCGATAATCCTTATCGCCAATATCGCACAGATGGATAGCCATTTACACCTTAAACGCTTTGGCCTTTTTGATGCACGCGTGCCGCGATATACCAGCTACCCGACGGCACCACATTTTGGCACTACCGTAGGGGTTGCAAATTTCACCGCTTGGGTGGCGGCGATACCGGCAGGCGCGTCCATCTCGCTTTACCTACATGTGCCATTTTGCCGGCGTTTATGTTGGTTTTGTGCCTGCCGGACCCAAGGCACATCCACCGATCTGCCGGTGCGCGCCTATGTCCAGACGTTGAAGCAAGAACTGGCCTTGCTGAAGCCACATCTGGCCCCTGGCATCAAATTGTCGCGGCTGCATTGGGGCGGCGGCACACCGACACTCATCCCCGCCGAGCTGATGAAACGCTTGGCCGATGCGATATTCGAGGTTTTGCCATTGGCCGAGGCCGCCGAGTTTTCGGTAGAGATCGACCCAAACGAAATTGATGCTGCACGGCTTGACGCGCTGACCGCTTGCGGGATGAACCGCGCGTCGGTTGGGGTGCAGGATTTTGACCCTGATGTTCAGCAAGCGATTGGGCGCGTGCAAAGTTACGAGCTGACCAAGCGCGTCGTTGACATGGTCCGCGCGCGCGGTGTCGACAGCCTGAACGCCGATATCCTTTACGGATTGCCACATCAGACCAAAGCCCGCATCGCAGAGTCCGCGCAAAAACTGCTGACCCTATCGCCAGATCGCATCGCCCTTTATGGCTATGCGCATGTTCCTTGGATGTCGCGACGCCAACAAATGATCCCATCCGAGGCGATGCCAACCCCGGAAGAACGCTTGGAATTGTTCGAGCTTGCGCAGCGGCTTTTCACCTGGGATGGCTACCGCCAAATCGGTATCGACCATTTTGCCCGACCCCAAGACGGCTTGGCCATTGCTCAAAATGCCGGGCGGTTGCGGCGAAATTTCCAAGGCTATACCGATGATAGTGCCTCGGTCTTGATTGGGTTGGGCGCTTCGTCCATCTCGCGTTTCCCACAAGGGTTTGCGCAAAATATCAGCGGCACGGCAGATTACACCAAAGCCATTCATGCGGGTCAGTTTGCAACCCATCGTGGCCACGCCTTTGGCGGCGAAGACCTGCTGCGCGCCCGCATAGTAGAGGCTTTGATGTGTGATTTTCAGGTCAATCGCGCCGAGCTGACGCAAAATTACGATGCCTCGCCCACCAGAATCGCGGCGCTGCTGCAAGGTGTGAAAGATCAATTTGGTGAGGTGCTGAAATTGGATGAAACAGGGCTTTTCATTCCGCAATCCGCACGCCCCCTGACACGGATGATTGCACGGGCATTTGACACCTATGACACTGAAAAAACACAGCATTCCACCGCAATTTGATCAGGTCGAATGCAGCGCCTCAGGTTTTGGGGCCATGCCGTTCGACAAATTCGATCATACGCGGCAAACAAATCGTTTCAAGATCATAGCGTTGCACAATCGTTTCGCGCGCCGCTTTGCGCAGATGCATGAACTTTTTGGGCTTGGCCAGTGCCTCGATGATGGTTTTCGACCAGCCTTCGATGTCAAAGAAATCGACCAAAAGACCGTTTTCGCCGTGAGTTATCAACTCTTCAACCGGCTGTGTGCGCGACCCGATAATCAGCGCCTCTGCCGACATCGCCTCGAGCATCGACCACGATAAAACGAACGGATAGGTCATATAGACATGCGCGCGGCTGACCTGCATCAGTTCGACAAACGCCGGGTATGGGATTTTGCCAACAAAATGAACGCGGTTGAGGTCGATCTTATCCTTGACCTCGTCAAGATAGATGTCTTTCCAGCTTTTCCCACCCGGCGCGGGATCGCCGTAGCTGACCTCGTTGCCACCAACGATCACCACCTGAGCCTTGGGTCGTGCCGCCATAACCGCAGGCAAAGCGCGCATAAAGCTGTGATAGCCGCGATATGGTTCCAGATTGCGGTTCACAAAGGTCAAAACCTCATCGCCTGCACTGAATTTCTGGCCATTCGCCAAGGTGACAGAGGCTTTGGGATTGGGTTTCATCACATCGGTTTTGACCCCGTCAAAGATCACCTCGATGATGGATTGCAGCACGGGCGGATGGGTGCTGGCCTGCCATTTTGTTGGCGAAAGCCCCGCATCGGCATGCAGCAAGCTTTGCGCCAAATAGCCCGCCCGCGACTGCGAAATCAAGATTTGCTCAAAACTGTTGATCTGGAATTCCGGGTCAAATCCGACGTCGCGCCCCACGCCACGATAGTAAAACTCGGCATAGATCAGCACTTTGGCTTCCGGCCAGATTTCCTTCAAAAACAGCATCTCGCCCCAGCCGGAATGTCCGAAAATCACATCGGGCACGTAGTTGTATTTATCGCGCATCGTGCGCGCCGCGCGGGCCACATTGACACCGCGATCTGTCATCTGGGTAAAGGTACGGCCCAGCCGGGTTTCTTGTGGCTTCGGATCTGTAATCTCATGCGTGTAGCGCAGGGTCGGAATATCGGTTTCGTGGGTATTATCCTTATGCGTCAGAACCTGACAGGCATGCCCGCGCGCTTTTAAGGCCGGGGCCAAATACAAAAACTGCCCAGGGAAATTCTGATGCACAAAAAGGATCTTCATCAATATTCTTTCCGGCTGTGGCCTAAGCCGTCGCCCCTGACACCCCAAAAGCCGCAGCCATTAAGGTTCGGGTATATTCTGTCTGTGGCGCGTCAAAAATAGCGACACCGTCACCGGCCTCGACCACATCGCCCTGCTTCATTACAATAACCTTATGGGCCAGCGCCCGCACAACGCGCAAGTCATGGCTGATAAAAAGATAGGCAAGCCCGTGTTTGCGTTGCAAATCACGCAAAAGCTGCACCACCTGCACCTGCACCGTCATATCGAGGGCCGAGGTCGGCTCGTCCAATATCACCAGTTTTGGGCGCAAAATCATGGCGCGGGCGATGGCAACACGCTGGCGTTGCCCCCCCGAGAACTCATGCGGATAGCGCCCCATGCTTTCGGGATCGAGGCCAACCTCGCGCATGATTTCGGTCACCATCTGGCGGCGGTTTTTGCCAGGCGGCAGACCGTGGACGCCCAGACCTTCGGCAATAATCTCTTCAATGGTCATTCGCGGTGACAGGCTGCCGAAGGGGTCTTGAAACACCACCTGCATCTCGCGGCGCAAATCCCGCAACTTGCGCGAAGGCCAATCCTGCACATTTTGCCCCATAAAGACGATGGGGCCATTGGATTGGATCAGCCGCAAAATCCCCAACGCCAAAGTTGTTTTGCCAGAGCCGCTTTCGCCGACAATGCCCAGCGTCTCGCCGGCGCGCACCGATAGGGTCGCGTCGTTCACGGCTTTCACATGCCCGACCGTGCGGCGCAAAAAGCCTTTGTGGATCGGGAACCAGATGCGCAGCTTTTCGGTATGCAAAATCTCTATGGCATCGTCTGGCACCGGTTCGGGGCGACCTGTGGGTTCTGCAGCCAGAAGCTTTTTCGTATAAGGGTGCTGTGGGTTGTTAAATATATCGGCCGTAAGGCCTTGTTCGACAATCTCTCCGCCTTGCATCACACAAACCCGGTCCGCGATGCGCCGCACAACGCCAAGGTCATGGGTGATGAACAAAAGGCTTAGATTCTCGCGCGTTTTCAAGTCGGCCAGCAGATCGAGGATTTGCGCCTGGATGGTCACATCAAGCGCTGTTGTCGGCTCGTCCGCGATCAGCAATTCCGGCCCATTGGCCAAGGCCATCGCGATCATGATGCGTTGCCGCTGCCCGCCCGAAAGCTGATGCGGATAAGCGCCCAGACGCGATTCCGCATCGCGAATGCCCACTTTTTCCAGCAATTCCAGAATCCGCTTGCGCGTTGCAGCCCCCGAAAGACCCTGATGCAATTCAAGGCTTTCGGCCAATTGCATCTCGATCGTGTGCAGCGGGTTCAAGCTGGTCATCGGCTCTTGAAAAATGAAGCTGATGTCATTGCCACGCACCCGGCGCAGATTGGCATCGTCGGCACCAATCATCTGCGTGCCGTTGTAGATGATAGAGCCGGAAATCTCCGCGCTACCGGGCAAAAGCGATACGGTGGACAGCGCCGTCACCGATTTCCCCGACCCGCTTTCCCCGACCAAAGCCACAGTTTCCCCGCGCCCCACCGTAAAAGACACATTGCGTACCGCATCAATAACGTTGCCGTTTTGACGAAAGCCAATGTTTAGATTTTCAACCGTCAAAACGGGATCGGATGCGCCATTCATTGAAACGTCTTTCGCGGGTCAAAGGCATCGCGAACGCCCTCAAAGATGAACACCAACAGCGAAAGCATCACCGCGAACACCGTAAAGGCGGTGAAGGCAAGCCACGGGGCCTGAAGGTTTTGTTTGGCCTGTAGCGTCAGCTCGCCAAGGCTGGGGGCAGAGGCAGGCAGCCCGAAGCCCAAGAAGTCGAGAACCGCCAAAGAGCCGATGGTCCCGGTCACAATGAACGGCACCATCGTCAGCGTGGCAACCATTGCGTTGGGCAAAACGTGGCGGAACATGATCACCCGGTCCGAAACACCCAAGGCCCGCGCGGCGCGCACATATTCAAAGTTGCGCGCCCGCAAAAATTCGGCCCGGACCACGCCGACCAAAGCCGTCCAGCCAAACAGCACCATCAAGCCGACCAAAAGCCAAAAATTCATCTGCCAGATCGCCGCCACAATGATGATGATGTAAAGACTGGGGGTCGAGCCCCACAGCTCGATCACCCGCTGAAAGAACAAATCCACCCAGCCGCCGAAATAGCCCTGCACCGCCCCCGCAGCGATACCGATCACCGAGGTCAGCAGCGTCACGATCAGCGCGAAAGACACCGACAAGCGGAAACCATAGATCACGCGCGCCAGCACGTCGCGCGCGGTGTTGTCAGTGCCAAGCCAATGGTTTGCATCCGGTGGGCTTGGGGCCGCACGGCCAATATCGTTGATCGTATTGAAGCTATAAGGGATCAACGGCCACAGGATCCAGCCGGGTTCTGCCCCTTCCAGCGTTCCCGCCTCGAGTGCCGCCAGTGAAGTATCTGGATCGTCCAGACATGCTTCGACCCCGCCAGAGCGGATCAGGCAACGCACTTCGGGATCGCGGTATTTGGCCTCTGTGCGGAAATCACCGCCAAAGGCCGTTTCAGGGTAAAATTGCAAGAAAGGCGTGTGCAGCTCGCCCTTGTAGCTGACCAAAAGCGGCTTTTCATTGGCCAGCATCTCGGCGCCCAAAGACAGGCCAAACAAGATGCAAAACAAGATCAGCGACCAAGCGGCCCGACGGTTGGCTTTAAAGTTGCTCCACCGGCGTTGATTGAGGGGGGACATGGCCATTTGTTAACCCCTCCCCTCGAAGTCAATTCGCGGGTCAATCCAGACATACATCAAGTCCGACAGAATACCGACGACCAGACCCATCAGGCCAAAGACAAACAGCGTGCCGAAAATCACCGGGTAATCCCGCTCTACCGCGGCTTTGAAGCCAAGCTGCCCCAGCCCGTCCAGCGAAAAGATCGTCTCGATAATCAGGCTACCGCCAAAGAACACCGACACAAACACCGCCGGAAAACCTGCAATCACGATCAGCATCGCATTGCGGAACACATGGCCATAAAGCACCCGATTTTCTGACAGGCCCTTGGCCCGCGCCGTCATCACGTATTGCTTTTTGATCTCGTCCAGAAAGCTGTTTTTGGTCAGCAATGTCAGGGTCGCAAAAGACGAGATGGTCGAGGCGATCACCGGCAAAGTGATATGCCACAGATAATCCAGCACTTTGCCGATCATGCTTAGCTCTTCGAAATTGTCCGAGGTCAATCCGCGCAGTGGGAAAATCTGCCAGTAAGAGCCGCCCGCGAACAGCACCAGCAAGAGGATGGCGAACAAAAATCCCGGAATGGAATACGCCACGATGATCATGCTCGAGGTCCAGGTGTCAAAGCTTGATCCATCCCGCACGGCTTTGCGAATGCCCAATGGAATCGAGACCATGTAAGCGATTAGCGTCGACCAAAGCCCAAGGCTGATGGAAACCGGCATCTTTTCCAGCACCAGATCAAGCACCGAGATTGACCGGAAATAGCTTTCGCCAAAATCGAAATGCGCATAATTCCACATCATATCCAGAAACCGTTCCAGCGGTGGCTTGTCGAAGCCAAACTGTCTTTCCAGATCTTTGATGAATTCGGGAGGCAAGCCGCGCGACCCCAAGTATTGCTCGTTCCCGCCGGACGAATCGATGCCCGCATCGCCGCCGCCGGAAAAACCTTCGATGGCGTCGCCGCCACCGTCCAGCCGTGCCAGCACCTGCTCAATCGGACCACCAGGAACGAACTGCACCAGTGAGAAGTTGATAATCATCATTCCGATCAACGTCGGGATGATCAGAAGTAACCGCCTGAGGATATAGGCACCCATATCGCCCGCCTGCCTTCCTGCTGCCTGCTTATTGTTATTTCAGAACGCCTTTTTCTTTCAGCGCCGCCGCCTTTTCAGCGTTGTACCACCAGAAAGACAATTCGCCCAGTGCGTAGGGAGGCAGGTTTTCGGGATGCTCATACATATCGTAGTAAGCGATTGTATGTTTTGCTTTGTGCCATTGCGGAATGGCGAAATGCAGGGTGCGCATCACCCGGTCCAGCGCCATTGTCGCCTCTGTCAGGCTCTGCAAAGTATCGGCGGCCAGAACCACCTCTATCAGCCGATCAATCGCCGGGTTTTTCAGGCCCATAACGTTGAATGCCGAAACATCTGCGGTTTCGGACCCGTAATATTGCTTAAGCTCGGTCCCCGAGAAATAGGACGTCTGCATAAAGTGGTTGCTAAGATCAAAGTCAAATCTTGGCGGCCGCGTGCGGTCTTCCATTTGCGCATTGTCCACACGGGTCAAAATCGCATCCACGCCAAGCGTTTTCAGATTCTCGACAAACGGGTTTATCACTCGGTCAAAGCTTGGGCTGTCTTCCAGGAACTCAACGCGCAGCACCTCGCCTTTCGCATTGCGGCGGATACCATCGTCGCCAACTGGCCAGCCCGCCTCGTCCAGCAGCCCTGATGCCTTGCGCAGATTGCCCCGGTCCAACTGTCGCTTGCCGGATTCCGGGGGCATATCGGCTTCACTGGACAGGATCGAGGCATCCAGCAACCCGTCATCGACCAAAGGCTGCAAAATGGCGATTTCAGCGGCCGTTGGCGCGCCTTTGGCCTCCATAAAGCTATTGCCCCAAAACGAGGTCACGCGGTCGTAGAGACCATAAAACAAGGTGTCATTTGACCATTCGAAGTTGAACATCAAACTGATGGCTTCGCGCACGCGCGGGTCTTGAAACTTTTCACGGCGCAGATTGAAAGCGAAGCTTTGCCCGCTCGATTTCGCCCCTGAGTGCAATTCTACTTTCCGAATATCGCCTGCGATGACAGACGGAAAATCATAGCCGGTCGCCCATTTGATCGACGAAGCCTCGTTGCGGAACGTATAGGTGCCGCCCTTGAAGCCCTCAAAAGCCGAATCGTAATCTGCGAAATATTCGATCCGAATTTTATCGAAATTATTGGTGCCGAGCCGAAGCGGGTGTGACGCCCCCCAATAGTCAAGGTTGCGCCGATAGGTCAGCGACTCGCCAATACGCATGCTGTCCATCAGGTAAGGGCCGGACCCCAGAAATGGCGTCAGGTTGCTTTCCGCCATATCAAGATTATTCGCCTCGGCATGGGCTTTCGAAAGGATCGGCAAGCCCCCGACATCTTGCGGCAGGTCGCGTGTCGGAATGCCGGTTTTGAAGGTGAATTTTACCTTATGCGGCCCCAGAGCTTCGACTTTTTCAACCTTGGTCGCAAAAATAGTCCGGAAATCGGTCAGGCCCTTGGTCAAAAACGTCTCGTACGAGAAAATCACATCTTCCGAGGTCAGCGGCGAGCCGTCGGAAAAACGAACCTCGGGGTTCAGGTTGAAAATGACCCAAGACCGATCGGCAGGGTATTCAAGCGTTTCGCACAGCAGGCAATAGGCGGCACCGATCTCGTCATCGGTGCCTTCCAGAATCGCCTCATAAGGTGCCGAGGCAAGCGCGCCCGCGCGACCTTTGATGGAATAGGGGTTCATGCTGTCAAACCCGCCCGAGGTCCATTCCGAGATTTCGCCCCCTTTTGGGGCATCAGGATTGACGTAATCCAGATGTTTGAAATCCGCAGGATAGTTCAACTCGCCGAAGGTCGAGATGCCATGCGAGACAAACACCTCTTGCGATTTGGCCATTGTCACCGTGGCCCCAAGCGCCAGCAATGCAAGCCCTGACAGAAGCCTCAACTGCAAACCACCATCCGCCCTTTTGATGCGCGCCTGCGACTGTGCCTTTTTTGGGTATTGCATTGTGATCCTCCGTGTTTCGCCTACGACCCGGAAAACAGCATGCCCGTGTCACAGAGCTTTAGATAAGTAGACTATGTTAAATTGCAAATTGTCGATGCTTCAAGTTGCCTTTCTGTGATCAATATTACGTTTTTGAGGGTTTGCTTTGGGTTCGCGCGCGATTGGCAGGCATTCTGCGCAGTTCCAAAAAAACTCAGGCCAATTCTTGCGCATAAATGCAAAAAGCCGCCCCGAAGGACGGCTTTTCAGACGTATCACGTCAAATCAATTCAGCGTTGCCAACCATGCAATCAAGTTCGCGCGGTCTGTGGGTTTCGGCAAACCGACGAACGCCATTTTTGTGCCGGGCGCATAGGCCTTTGGGCTGATCAGGAATGCATCCAGATTTTCCGGGGTCCAAGACTCTGTCGCCATTTCGGTCAGAACCGCGGAATAGCCATAGCCACCGATCGAGGCCTTCACGCGATCCACAACACCGTTCAAATGCGGACCAGTGCCATCGATACCATCGACCTTGTGACAAGCTTTGCACTTGGCATAGACCTTTTCGCCAGCCGCTGCATCGGCAGAGGCGTAGACTTCCGCGAAGCTTGGGCCTTCAACCGCAGCTTCGGCGCTATCGCTGACACCGGTATCAATCACGTAGGATTGGGTCTCTTCCCCACCATGGCCTCCGCCCGTGTGATAGAGCGTCTCAGCCGCCCAGCTTCCAAGCAGGAATACCAGAAGCGACCCGCAGGCGGCCCCCAGAACTTTGGTCATTGTCATAGTGTCGAACATGTCGCGCCCCACATCAGCGTATTCTTTGTGCGCTTCTAACCGCTTCCCCTGTCTAGTTTCAAGGTATAGTAGCGCGACCAAACGCCCCGGGTGGGTATTTTTACCAATGGAGTGATTAGAAAATGACCGGTCGCATCGCTTTTCAAGGGGAAATGGGCGCATATTCACACGAGGCATGCAGACAAGCGCGCCCCGGCCTGGAAGCGGTCGCCTGCCGGACTTTCGAAGATGCCATTGAAATGTGCCGTTCGGGGGAAACCGATTTGGCAATGTTGCCGGTGGAAAATTCCACCTATGGTCGCGTCGCAGATATTCACAGCCTTTTGCCCGGCTCGGGTTTGCGGATTGTCGACGAGGCTTTCGTGCGGGTGCATATCAACCTGCTGGTCATCCCCGGAACCCCGTTGGAAAAGGTGAAAGCCGCGATGAGCCATACGGTCCTGCTGGGCCAATGCCGCGACTTTTTGAAAGAGAATTCGCTGCGCGCCGTGACGGGCGCTGACACAGCTGGGTCGGCTAAAATCGTGGCAGAAAAGGGTGACCCGGAATTGGCGGCGCTGGCCTCGGAACTGGCGGGCGAAATTTACGGGCTGGATGTTTTGGCCCGCAAGATCGAAGACCAGTCCAACAACACCACCCGCTTTTTGGTCATGGCGCGCGAGGCGGACCATCAGCGCCGGGGACGTGGCAAGATGATGACAACATTCACGTTCCGTGTGCGCAACATCCCCGCCGCTTTGTACAAGGCCATGGGCGGTTTTGCGACCAATGGGATCAATATGACCAAGCTGGAAAGCTATATGGTTGCCGGCTCGTTCACAGCGACCGAGTTTTACGCCGATATCGAGGGCCATCCCGAAGATGCCAATGTGAAGCTTGCGCTGGACGAGCTGAATTACTTCACCTCGCAAATAGACATTTTGGGCGTCTACCCTGCGGACCCGCGCCGCGACTGACGCAAGCCCCCGGCGTTAGGTTATGATTTGCGCGCGGTACCGATCTTCAATATCCGCCGCGACCTGTGCAAAGCGCAATTCGAACTTACGGTTGACCTTGGCTTTCGCCAAACGCAGCGATTGAATGAAAACGCGCGCAGCCAAAGTGTTTGGCTTTACCTCGGCGGCGATCCGAATACGTGTGCGTTTGGGCCCCATTTCAGCCATATCGATGCTGAGGGTGCCGTTGGCGGGCTTGCCCAACATGCTGAACGCCAAGCGCTGTTCGTCTATCATTTCCAACAAGTTCACTTCCAAATTGCGCAACTTACCACGATATTGGAAATCAATTTTCCAACCCATCCCAGCCCCAGCTTTGTGCAAACGATCCGTGCGATTGACATCAGCTCCGCGCCGCATCGCTGCCCGCTCCCAATAGTTAAAGTCGCTGATGGCAGAATAGACAAATGCCAGCGGGGCCTCGATATCTTCCTTCGTGGTGAATTTCATCCGGACCTCGTTCTTATGATGTTTAGCGCTGGGTTGTGTGCGTGCCATCGCGGGCAATCAACACATAGCAAAGACCTTTTTTGATACAACGCGGATGTTCGGGCTTCATTTAAGCCGATCCGCGAGCCAGTTGCTGATCAGAAAATAAGCAATTGACCCTTTTCTTGCAGGGGTCATATCCGGGTTCTCGCCGGCCATGGATGCTGCCATATCTTCGCGCGTAACCCACATGGCGTCTTCAAGTTCCGCCGGGTCGATTGTGATGGTTTCATCCAAGGCCTCGCCCGTGAACCCCATCATCAGCGAAGCTGGAAATGGCCAAGGCTGGCTGGCGACATAGCGCACATCCCCGACCGTAATGCCGGTTTCTTCAGCCACCTCACGGCGAACCGCCGCTTCAATGGTCTCGCCTGGCTCTACAAAGCCCGCAAGACAGGAATACATGCCCGCAGGCCAGTTGGGCGAGCGGCCCATCAGTACAGAGTTGCCACGTGTTATCAGCATGATAACCACTGGATCGGTGCGCGGAAAATGCTGGGCGCCGCAGGCCGTACAAGCCCGCTGCCAACCGCTATTTACAGCCTGCGATTCCCCACCACAAACCGCACAGAACTTATGGCTGCGATTCCAATGCAAAACGGCCTTGGCAGAAGCAACCAGCTCGGCATCGCGTGTTGACAGTTGAACCATGACCCCACGCAATTCCAAGAAAGCATGGGTTGCAGGCAGGCTGGGATGGAATTGAGTGGAGGCATCAAAAAAGCCAGCCTCGACAGCTTCGGCCCCGGCTTCTGGCGACCAATCCGAGATATCTTGCGCAAACCGCGCTACGCCGTCGTCTAGGCCCAAAAAGGTCGGCGCGGCCCCATGCGCCAGTGCCGGATGCCCAACGGCAAGCCAACCCAGCGTATTCCCGTCCACGACTAACGGCTTGCCCCGCCACATTGGCAAGACCTGGCCACCTTCCGCCAAAAGCGAGGCCATTTTAGCGGCATCGCTGCGCAATTCCGCCGCCCGGTCAAGGCCCGAGCTTCCAAAAGTAAAATTTGCTATATGCGCCATTTAGGTGCCCCACCTTTTCGCAGCAAGTGATGGCATGGTTGCCCGCCCAAGGCAATTGCCGAGCGCCAGACTGTTGCCTGCACAACCTATAGGTGTAAAAAATAGCCACTTTCACAGCCCATCACTGGCAGAATTGCCTTAATCAAACTATACTAGAGTGGAATTCAACGGCTTGGACATAATCATGAAAAACGACACAGTGGACCCCATTCAGCGGTGCTTTTGCATCTGCAGACGATCGGCCCCAGTTTGATCCGATTGCATCCCTTCACTGCAAACGCGACCGAGCAACAAGCTCATTTACGGATTTTAGAAACGACCGATCTGCATGTCCATATTTTTCCTTATGATTACTACAACGAACAATCCGCCGAAAGTCAGGGCTTGGCGCGCACTGCGACATTGATCACCTCGGCACGCCGCGAGGCCGCCAACAACGTTCTTGTTGATAATGGTGATTTTCTTCAAGGCAGCCCTATCGGAGATTTTGTCGCCTATAACAAAGGCTTCAAGCTGGGGGATATTCACCCGATAATCGCCTCGATGAATTTGCTTGGGTATGATGCGGCCACTTTGGGCAATCATGAGTTTAACTACGGCATCGATTTTCTGACCAAATCCTTGGCACACGCCGATTTTCCGGTCGTTTGCGCGAATGCAGCTCATAAAATTGGCGCGACACCTTTGCGCGACGACACGTTGATATCCCCCTATGTCATCTTGAAACGCGATCTGGTCGATGGCCAAGGCAACCGCCATCCCATCCGTATCGGGATCATCGGTTTCTTGCCGCCTCAGACCCAGAATTGGGATGACGCGCATTTGCGGGGTAAGTTGCTGACACGCGATATCGTCAAAACGGCCGAGGCCTATATTCCGCAAATAAAAGAGCAAGGCGCAGATATCATCGTCGCGTTATCGCATTCAGGGATCGCCGAAGCGCAGGCCCTTGACGGGATGGAGAATGCCTCGGTGCCCTTGGCACGTATCGAGGGGATCGATGCCATTGTTACCGGCCATTCGCATTTGATTTTCCCGTCCCCGATGTTTCAAAACACCTCAGATGTCGATGTCACAAATGGCAAGATTTCCGGAAAGCCCGCCGTTATGGGGGGGTTTTGGGGCTCTCACCTAGGGTTGATTGATCTGTTGTTAGATCGCAGCGGGACCGAATGGAAAGTCATTGCGTCCAAAAGCGAGGCGCGTCCGATTGCAGCACGCGACGCTACAGGCACCCTGCGCCAAAAAGTTGACAGCTCGGCCCATATTGAAAACGCATCCGCTGGCGTTCATCGCGCAACACAAGCCTATATGCGCCGATCTGTGGGCGAGACAGAGCAGCATTTACACAGCTATTTCGCGCTGGTTGCAAACTCTCCCGCGCTGCAATTGGTCTGTGAGGCGCAAGCTTGGTATGTCGCCCAAAAGCTTGCAGGCACGGTGCATGAACATCTCCCCCTTCTTTCAGCGGCAGCGCCGTTTAAGGCAGGCGGTCGCGCGGGGCCTGAAAACTACACCGATGTCCCCAAAGGGGGTTTGGCCTTGCGAAATATCGCCGATCTATACGCCTTCCCAAATTCCATCCGGGCCGTGCGTATCCCCGGTTGGCTGGTTGCGCATTGGATTGAGCGATCCGCCGCTTTGTTCAACCAGATCGAGCCTGGAAAACCTGATCAGCAACTTCTGAACCCAGCGTTTCCCAGCTATCATTTCGATGTCATGGCAGGCGTTACCTATCAAATTGATCCGTCACAGCCATCTCGGTTTTCCGTGACAGGAGAGCTGGTAAACCCGACGGCAAAGCGGGTGCAAAACCTGCTTTACCTTGGCAAACCGCTGGACCCAGAGGCAGAGTTCATCGTGGCGACCAACAGCTACCGTGTTGGGATTTGCGATATTTTATCCGACCCCAAAACAACAACGCTGGTCTATCAAGAGCCGATCACCAATCGCGATGTCTTGTTGCGCTACATTGCCAATCACCAACCGGTCAAAGCCATTGCAAAGGCAAATTGGCGACTGGTGGCGGCACCCGGTACATCCTTCTTGTTTGACAGCAGCCCACGGGCCCAAAGTCACATGAACGAGGCGCACGATGTTCACATCGAACATGCAGGCGACGCGCCCAATGGGTTCGCGAGGTTTCGCATTCACGCGTAACCCTGTCTGGCCCGCCTGCCAATCAGCCCTTGAACTCTGCCAGCCTTGCCCCTAGCAAAAGCGTCGAATTCGCCATCCAAGGACGCCATGCTCATGTTTGACGCTGTGATATTTGATTTGGACGGGACCTTGATTGACACCGAGGTCCTCAATCAAGCCGCTGGGGTCGAGGCATTTGCGCAATGCGGCATCACAATCGAGGCCGCGTTTTTGCATGCGTTGATCGGCAAAGATGACGAATCCGGCGCTCACATTATCCGCGCGGCCTTCCCCCAAATCGATTTCGCGGCCTACGAGGCGAACTGGTTTGCGGCGGTTGGGCGCAACTATGCAGCCGGCATTCCGCTAAAACCCGGCGCGCTTGCGCTGTTGGCCCAGACCAAGCTGGCCAAGGCCCTTGCGACCTCTTCCACCCGCGCCCAAGCGGATCACAAACTGGCAATCACCGGTATTGGCGCGCATTTTCAACATATTATCACCTTTGATGATGTCGAGCGTGCCAAACCGGCCCCAGATCCCTTCTTGCTGGCAGCCCGGCTTTTGGGCGTGGCCCCTGCGCGTTGCTTGGTGTTCGAGGATAGCGAATTGGGGGCCGAGGCCGCTTTTTGCGCGGGCATGACCGTGGTGCAAATCCCCGATATCATCCCCGCCTCGGGTCGTTTTGCCCATCTTGTCGCCCCTGATCTTTTGACTGGCGCACGGGGCATTGGTCTTATCCTCGACTGATCTTGCGCATCCCCTTTTTGCCGCTTATATCAAGAGGTGAGAGGTTGGCGCGGGCAGGTGCCTCGCCAACCCGGTCAGGTCCGGAAGGAAGCAGCCGTAACGAGCCCCACTTGGGTCGTTGTCAGCCTCTCACCCAAGGCAACCAGTGCAGGAGGTATCATGTCAGAGCTTTGTTTCCTCCGGGCCGGGGTTGTTTGCGCGGTTTGACCGCCTTTTTTGCCTCGCGCCCTATGAACGACCATCGGCACAGCATTGCTGCGGCCAAATCTTTCGTTCCTTGCGAGGATGACTAAATTGGATACATTACACACACTGGCCGAATTGGGCTGGTCCGCGGATTTCAAGCGCCAGATGGCGGTCGAAGAAATCGGCATTCTGCACCCGATGCGCGTCAGTGCGCTGCACCGCAGCCGGGTCGAGGCGATCGGCGAGGCAGGCACCGTTAGTCTGATCTCGGCCTCTGATCTTTCCATCGCGGATCTGGCGGTGGGCGATTGGGTGTTAGCGCAAGACGGGCAAATTCGGCGACTTTTGGACCGGCAAAGCCTGCTGACACGGCAAGCCGCAGGCACCCGTTCCGGGCATCAATTGATCGCGGCCAATCTGGATACGTTGTTCATCGTCAGTTCGTGCAACGCGGATTTTAATGCCGCCCGGCTCGAGCGGTATCTGACTTTGGCCGCCAGCGCCGGGATTGAGGCCGTACTGCTGCTCACCAAATCGGACCTGAGCACCGAAGCCCGCGAATTTGCAGCACAAGCCAAGGTTTTGGCCCGCGATCTGGTGGTCTTGACGCTTGATTCGCATAGCCCCGACGTCCCTGCCCTGCTGGCAGAGTGGTGTGGTAAAGGCCGGACGGTCGCTCTTGTAGGCTCTTCCGGCGTGGGCAAATCCACCTTGGTGAATGCTTTGGCCAACACCAAACTTGCCACCGGGGAAATCCGCGAAGATGACTCTAAGGGCCGTCATACCACGACCAATCGGCAAATGATTGCGTTGCCCGGTGGTGGTTGGTTAATCGATACGCCGGGTATGCGTGAATTGCGGCTGGCCGATGTCGAAGAAGGCGTGGAAGCGGTGTTTGACGATATCACCGAGCTGGCAGCTGGTTGCCGTTTTTCCAATTGCAGCCATCAGGGCGAACCCGGCTGCACCATTGGGCCTGCCTTAAAAGACGGAACGCTGGACCCAGAGCGGTTTAGGCGCTGGGAGAAACTGCGCAGCGAAGATCAGGTGAACTCTGAAACGCTGGCGCTGGCCCGTAAGCGCGCAAAATCATTCTCCAAATTCGCGCGCAAAACGGTCAAAGAAAAACACAAAAACCGCGACCCGGACGCTTAACCCATTGCGAATTATGTCAGGCCTGATGCCCATTCCATTTGGGCGGCAGTCTCGACCGCACAGGGCCGCACCGACCGCAATCGCAGCAGCGCTGGCGCGAGGGATTCGCCCGCCGCCCGCATCAGCCGCAACGCCACAGTGCCCGTACGACCACAGCCGCCGCGGCAATGGATGACAATTCGCCCGCCCCGCGCCAAATGATCGGAAATTTCGCTGGCCAATGCCGACCATTCGGACTGCAAAGCACTGTTTGGCACGCCAAAATCCTCGATTGGGAAATGGCGCCATTTAACACCTGCAGCTTGCAGCAAATCTGGCAAATAGGACGCACCGAGGGCCGCAAGTTCGGAGCTCTCGACAAGGCTCAAGACCAAATCAGCCCCCCATGCCTTTATTTGGGTAATATCAGCGGGCAAATCGCCATTGGCCCCCGGCAACGGGCAAAGACCCAGAAAACCGCCTGCAAGCGGTAGATCGCTGATCGAAAAACAGTTCATCTTGCCCGCCCTGACAACAAAGTTGCGCCAATTGCAGTGGACTTGGCCGGTTTTCCCATATCTGTTCTCCTCGAAATCACGTTACGGCCTCTGTGCGGGTGGACGCGCGGCAAGCCAGCGCCTAACCTCGCCCCAGCCCGAATCCGTAGGAACAGCATGACCGAAACAGCCGCGCCCGCCTATCAGGTTCTTGCCCGGAAATACCGGCCCGAGACCTTTGCCGATTTGGTGGGTCAAGACGCCATGGTTCGAACCCTGAAAAACGCCTTTGCCGCCGATCGAATCGCCCAAGCTTTCATCATGACAGGTATTCGTGGCACTGGTAAAACAACCACTGCCCGGATCATTGCCAAGGGGCTCAACTGTATCGGCCCGGATGGCAAAGGCGGGCCGACGACCGAACCTTGCGGCATTTGCGATCAGTGCAAGTCCATCATGGAAGGCCGCCATGTTGATGTGATGGAGATGGACGCCGCCTCGCGCACCGGTGTTGGCGATATCCGCGAAATCATTGATTCCGTTCACTACCGTGCGGCCTCGGCGCGCTACAAGATCTACATCATCGACGAAGTACACATGCTGTCGACCAGCGCGTTCAACGCACTTTTGAAGACGCTGGAAGAACCGCCTGTCCATGTGAAGTTTATTTTTGCGACCACGGAAATTCGCAAAGTCCCTGTCACCGTGCTGTCGCGCTGCCAACGCTTTGATCTGCGCCGAATCGAACCCGAGGTGATGATCGCGCTTTTGCAAAAAATCGCAGCTGGCGAAGGCGCGTCGATTGCCGACGATGCGCTGGCCCTGATCACCCGCGCCGCCGAAGGATCGGCCCGCGATGCGACCTCTTTGCTGGATCAGGCGATCAGCCATGGCGCGGGCGAGACCACAGCCGCGCAAGTGCGCGCGATGTTGGGGCTGGCCGACCGTGGCCGTGTTCTGGACCTGTTTGACATGATCATGCGCGGCGACGCGCCTGCCGCCTTGTCAGAGCTTGCCGGGCAATATGCTGACGGTGCCGACCCAATGGCCGTGCTGCGCGATCTGGCGGAAATCACGCATTGGCTTTCTGTGGTCAAAATCACGCCGCAAGCCGCCGAAGACCCGACAACGCCACCTGACGAGCGGGCGCGGGGTCTGGATATGTCAACGCGATTGCCGATGCGCGTGCTGAGCCGGATGTGGCAGATGTTGCTCAAAGCGCTGGAAGAAGTGGCGATTGCGCCCAATTCAATGATGGCGGCTGAAATGGCCGTGATCCGCTTGACGCATGTCTCGGATCTGCCGGACCCTGAAACGCTGATCCGCAAGCTGCAATCGGGGCCGCAACCTACGCCTTCGGGCGGTGGCGGCGGTGCCCCGGCAGGTGGTGGTGGTGGTGGTGGTGGGGTGCAAACGCCAATGACCCGGTTGCAAGGCCCCGCAATGGCAGCGCCGCGTGGCCCAAGCATGTCTGGTGGTCAGGCCTTGGCAGCAGCGCTGCCCGAGGCCGGGTTGATCGGCTTTTCCAGCTTTGACCTTGTTGTCGACCTGATCCGCGAGCGGCGCGATATGAAGCTGTTGGTCGAGGTCGAAACCACGCTGCGGCTGGCGAAATACAGCCCGGGCCGGATAGAATTTGAGCCCACCCAGACCGCACCACGCGATCTTGCCGCCCGACTGGCCGCGCGTTTGCAAGGCTGGACCGGGCACAGATGGGCCGTCAGCATTGTCGGCACCGGGGGTGGGGCAACCATCGCCGAAGACCAAGACAAAGACCGAGTGGCCGCCGAAGCCGTGGCGATGGAAAATCCGCTGGTGCAGGCCGTGGTCATGGCCTTCCCCGGTGCCAAGATCACCGCGATCCGCAAACCCGAGCTTGAAGCCGCCTTTGAGGCATTGCCCGAGGTCGAGGATGAATGGGACCCGTTCGAAGAGGGCTGAGTGCTTGCACGCAAGCATTGCACTGCATAGATCGGGTCAAAGACATAGGGAGAAGACAAAATGCTGAAGGGTTTGGGCGGGCTTGGCGATATGGCCAAGATGATGAAAACCGCACAGGAAATGCAGGGCAAGATCGCCGAGATGCAGGCCGATCTGGAACGGATCGTCGTGATCGGCGAAAGCGGGGCTGGGTTGGTCAAAGCGCGGGCCACAGCCAAGGGCGAGCTGACCGGGCTGGAAATAGACCCCTCGATCTTTGTCGCCTCTGAAAAAGAAGTCGTCGAAGACCTGATCCTTGCCGCGATCAAGGATGCACAGGCCAAAGCTGCCGAGCGTAGCCAGCATGAATTGGGTAAGATCACTGAAAGCCTGGGCCTGCCCCCCGGCTTCAAGCTGCCGATCTAACCCGCGAGCGCAGAAATGGCCGAAGCCCCGCGTGATATAGAGCAATTGATCGACCTGATGGCGCGATTGCCGGGGCTTGGGCCGCGTTCCGCGCGACGCGCGGTGCTGATGCTTTTGAAAAAACGGGGTGCTGTTATGGCCCCTTTGGCGCAGATCATGGCGCAAGTTGCAGCACAAGCCCGCGACTGCGCCACCTGCGGTAATATCGGCAGCACCGAAATTTGTCCGATTTGCACCGATGAGCGTCGCGCGACAGGCGAGATTTGTGTCGTCGAAGATGTCGCGGACCTTTGGGCGCTAGAGCGCGGCGGCGCCTTCAAGGGCCGCTATCATGTCTTGGGCGGCACGCTTTCAGCGCTTGATGCCGTAGGCCCCGACGATTTGCGCATCCCGGCCCTTGTGGCACGTGTGAAAGCCGAAAGCGTGACAGAGGTTATCTTGGCGCTGAACGCAACGGTCGATGGCCAGACAACCGCGCATTACATTGCCGAGATCCTTGAAGATTGCAGCATTCAAATCAGCTCATTGGCGCAAGGCGTGCCGATTGGCGGCGAGTTGGACTATTTGGATGATGGCACGATCGGGGCCGCATTGCGGGCGCGCCGGCGGTTTTAAGCCTTCCCGCGCCAACCGACCCTCGCAGCCACAGGTCTTGGCGGATCATGCCAACGCGCAACGCGTGCTGCACGATTGTGGCCGAAGTATCCAAAGCGCTGATTGTTATCAGGTTATTGATTTGCAGGATCTTTCAAAGCCTTGCCGCACGATCAAATCCCGGTACAATAAGCGCAATCTCGAGCGTAAGTTGGGACTCGAGCGTAAGTTGGGATCGGTACACACAACGTATAAAAGCGAACACGCGGCTAGGCCGCTCCGATCCCGCTGCTTAATCGTAAATCCTTACGATAAAGACAAATAGGCCAATGGAATAAGATGCATATTCTTGTCGTGAACGGTCAAAAAGTGCAGTTGGCGCGGCATGAAGTGCCGCTGTTGATGCGTCATAAGTATTTCGTTGGCTACTTTTTATCGGGGTTAGCCCTGATGATGGCCCTGAACCCTTTCGCTGGGTTCTTCACGATGGATGTGATGACGACCACCTTACTTTTCACCCAAGGTGCCGTTGTCTATCTTCTGGTCTATTTCGGCGGCGCCTTACTACTTGATCGTTGGAACCTATGGACAACGACATTGATCCTTTGGCCGGCTGCCTCATTCTGCACCGCCACGTCGGTCGTTTTAATTGGTCAAGTTCTGGACCTTGGCCATGTTTCCGTAATGGAATTGGCGATCCTTTATACCTTTCATCTGACCGTGTTTTTTGTCGGCGAATTGGCTTTCGTCTCGTTTTTATTGGACGCTTGTCTCAAAGATATCCGGGCCAAGGCCATGGCAGACCCGAACCTTTTGCACGAAACAGATCTGGCGGATCCGCCCTCTTCAGACCTCGCGCCAACACCGGTCAAATCCCATCTGCCCCACAATACGGCACCCGAAAACCTATATTTATTCGGGCACCGGTTTGACCTTGCAGAGCTTTGGGCGATCCGCGCGGTAGAGCATTACATTGAAGTGAAGACCAAGGCGGGTGAGTATTTACTGCTGCGAGGGCGAATGTCAGAGGCAGAGGGCGCGCTGCCTGAAGGTCTGGGGATGCGGGTGCACCGATCGCACTGGGTTGCCGCACAGGCCTTGAAGGCGCTGGATCAGCGCCCTGACCGTTGGCAGCTGTCGCTTCATTGTGGGACAGAAATCCCTGTGGCACGCGCGCGGCGCGAAGAAACACGGGAATGGGTCTCAAAAGTGCTGAGCGATCAAAGCTGAAACCGACGGCATGGGCAGAGCCTAAAAAAAGCCCCGGCGCGAAGGCCGGGGCTTTGGCGTTAAGGCAGTATAGCGACCTTATACGTCGTCATCTTCTTCAACATCATCGTCGGGCAGATTAAAGAAGCTGTCCGCGTCAGAGTAATCCGCCGCTTTCTCTTCACGCTCGGATGCCGTGAAACCTTCAAGTCCGGCAAGCGATGACGGCACCTTCGGCTCGTCAGCCATCCCAAGCGATTGCTCGGTCGAGACCAGCTTGCGACGCTCATCATCCGACATCACCGAACCTTCAGACGCTTTGCGGCGCGCCGCAACTTGAACGGCAGCGTCCAGCTCTGTCTGGCGGCAAAGGCCAAGGGCAACCGGATCAATTGGCGTGATATTGGAGATATTCCAATGCGTGCGCTCGCGGATCGACAGGATCGTTGGTTTGGTGGTGCCGACCAGTTTGCCGACCTGACCATCGGTCAGTTCTGGGTGGAACTTCACCAACCACAAAATCGACGCCGGACGATCCTGACGTTTTGACAGCGGGGTGTAGCGCGGGCCACGGCGTTTTTCTTCGCCAACGGCAGAGGCGTTGAATTTCAGCTTGAGTTTGTAGAACGGGTCCTTTTGACCCTTTTCAATCTCGATCGCCTCTAGCTGGTTGTTGCCAACCGGGTCAAATCCCTTGACGCCAGTGGCCACATCGCCGTCAGCAATGCCTTGCACTTCCAATTCATGCAGACCACAGAAATCAGCGACCTGCTTGAAGGTCAGCGTCGTGTTGTCCACCAGCCAGACGGCGGTTGCTTTGGACATCAGTGGCTTGTTCATCACAACACTCCTTTACAATTCCCTCCCATGCCGGGAAAACGGCTGCGGGCGGTGCCTCGCGTCTTCTCATTTCCGGGGGAGTCAGAGGTGCATATAAAGCGATGGACAGCCAGAGGAAAGAGAAAATGCGCAGTTTTACTTGGGTGATTGGTTTTGTGATGGCTTTCTCGGGCGGTGCAGCCCATGCGGAAGGCGGAACTGCGGGGAAATTTGACTATTATGTGATGGCGCTAAGCTGGTCTTCAAACTGGTGTGCGCTGGAAGGCGACGCGCGTGGCGAGGATCAATGCCTGCCCGGAAAGCGCCTGACCTTCACGCTGCACGGCCTTTGGCCACAATATGAAAACGGCTGGCCCACTTACTGCCGCACCACGGTGCGCGACCCATCACGAGGCCAATCGGCAGAAATGGCAGATATCATGGGCGGCGCGGGTCTTGCCTGGTATCAGTGGAAAAAACACGGGCGCTGTGCAGGCCTGTCCGCCGACGCTTATTTTGCAACGGCGCGAAAGGCTTATACGTCGATCGAGATCCCCGAGGTCTTCGCAAAACTGACCAAAACGCTGGAAGTGCCGGCCTCGGTGGTGGAAGAGGCTTTTCTGGAATCGAACCCTGAATTTGCGCGGGATATGGTCACCGTGACCTGCAAAGCCGGAATGATCCAAGAGGTTCGGATTTGCCTGACCAAGGATCTGGAACCCAGACGCTGTGGGTCTGACACAATCCGCGATTGCCAGATGAAAGACGCGGTCCTGGGGGCGGTGCGCTGAACACCAAACCACCCCCGAAACATACCAGTTTCGGGGGCGCAAACTTTCGCGTGATTTTTTTAC
>JBLIGH010000001.1:0-33825 GCA_047636855.1 Pseudorhodobacter sp. | reverse complement strand
AGATATTGGGGCAAAGCTGCCGGTATAACGCATGATCAACATCGCCTGCGGTCTGGGGCTGCGCCACATCCCCCGCCACTGCCAACGGCCGGATATAGCCGCCGCTCTCAAAAAGCCGAAAGGCGAATTCCGAGGCACAGACCTGTTCTGCCGCAAAGCGGGGCTCGAAGCCTGCAAGCTGACGAAACCGCGCGGCTGATACCGCGAAGTTCAGGCTTTTGACTGCCCGGAACGGAAAACGGTGACCATGCCAAGCTTTTTGAACCAAACGATCGGCAAAGACCGTGAGCGGCGGGGTGTCTGGGGTGCGAATATCCCCTAGCGCCACCAGCGGCATCAACAGCGCGTCGGATAGGTTGAAATAGCGCAGGGCGCGTTCGGCCAAGGTCGAATCGAGCTGGGTGCCCGGCCCTAAAAACAGCACGACATCGGCATTATCGGTAAAGAGGTTTATTTGCTCTGAGCGGGGCAGATGCCAAGGTTTGCCTTTCTGCCAACGGGTGTGCAGCGGCATTGGCCCCTGAGGCAGGTCGGCGGCGATAAACACAGTCAGCTGGGCCTGATCAGGACAAAGGCTTTGCTTGGCAAGCGCCCGGGCAAGGGCCGTAAGTTCAGCGGCGGTTTCAATCTGCGCCACGATATGCAGCCGACCTTGTGGCGGGGCCGGGCCAAGCACTGTTTGATTGGCAGCTTCGGTCAGAAAGTTGGCTTCATTCCCAACCCCGCCCATGGCAGGCATCGCCATATCAAACGGAAAGCCTTGCGGCACTGCATGTTGTGGCCTCAGCTCTGGCAAAGCGGGATTGAACCGGTTGCCGGAACGGGGTCGGTGATAGTCCGGTGCGCTGCGCAATTGGTACAAAGGGGTTTGACCCGGCGGCGCAAGGTAGGTGGCAATCAGCGCTTGGTAACTGGCAATAACGCCCGGGCCGATCTGCGGTGAATGCGCTACCGCCTCCAATCGCCGCAACGCCTCGGCCGGTTGACCTTGGCGCAGGCACAGCAGCACCGCTTCCAGCCGCAGCCAGTGATTGCGCGGCGAGGCCATTGCCTCGGCCTCTAGCTGCGCAAGCGTGATCATGTTCCCCCTCGTTCAATCTGGAAATTCAAGCGGGCGGGTCGGATCAAAAAGGGTAAGAATGCGCAAAGCATCAGCTTGCTGAAAGCGCCGTAGCGGTTCAACGCCCGATCGCGACATGGGCGGTAAAGCCCGCATCTTGCAAGGTCTGACGGTCATAGATATTGCGCAAATCGGCAATCTGGGCCTGCCGCATACCGGCGGCCAGCCGCGACAGATCCAACGCGCGAAACTCGTTCCATTCGGTCAAGATCACCACAGCATCGGCCTGTTCGGCGGCCTCGTATGCATCCGCACACCATGTCACGCCGGGCAACAAGCCCTTGCCTTCGCGCAGACCCTGCGGATCGGTCACCCGCACGGTTGCGCCCGCACCGATCATCGCCGGAATAATGGTCAACGAGGGGGCTTCGCGCATGTCGTCGGTATTGGGTTTGAATGTGACCCCCAAAACAGCCACCGTCTTGCCATTCACAGAACCACCGCAAAGGTTCATGATCTTGTCGACCATGCGGCGTTTGACCTGTTCATTGATGGTGATGACCGCTTCGGTGATCTGCATCGGCACGGCATGTTCTTGCCCGATCCGTGCCAAAGCGCGCGTGTCCTTTGGAAAACACGAGCCGCCATAACCGGGGCCTGCATGCAAAAACCGCCCACCGATACGGCCATCCAGCCCCATGCCTTTGGATACATCCTTGATATCAGCGCCGACCTTTTCGCACAGCGCGGCAATTTCATTGATGAAGGTGATCTTGGTCGCCAAAAACGCATTGGCGGCGTATTTGATCATCTCGGCGCTTTCCAGACCCGTATAGACGACCGGAAAATCGCGCAAATAAAGCGGGCGATACAGATCGGCCATCACATCGCGTGCCCGTTCACTTTCAACGCCAACGACCACACGGTCCGGGCGCATGAAATCATCAATCGCAGCCCCTTCGCGCAAAAATTCCGGGTTCGAGGCCACGTCAAATTCGGCATCCGGGTTTTGCGCTGCAATAATTTCAGCGACTTTGCGATTGGTGCCAACCGGGACCGTCGATTTGGTTACAACAACCGTATAGCTGGTCAGGGCATCGGCAATCTCGGCGGCGGCGGCATAAACATAGGTCAGATCGGCATGGCCATCGCCGCGCCGTGTCGGCGTGCCAACGGCGATAAACACAGCCTCGGCCCCGGCGACAGCGGACTTCAGGTCACCGGTGAAAGACAAACGCCCCGCTGCCACATTGCGCGCCATCAGATCATCCAGACCAGGCTCGTAAATCGGGACCTGGCCGGCCTCTAGCATGGCCAGTTTGGCCGGGTCTTTATCGACGCAAACCACATGGTGGCCGAAATCCGAAAAACAAACGCCAGAAACCAAGCCGACATAACCGGTCCCAATGATCGCGATGCGCATGGTGCACTCTTTCTATATTTTAGGTCCCGCCGCGTTTCCCGCAAAGGAATGCAGCAGTCTTCATCTGTTCAAGGTCAGGGGTTTTCGTGTCACTCACGGGCATAAACATCTTCATAGCGGATAATGTCATCCTCGCCCAGATAGCTGCCGGTCTGCACTTCGATCAAGACCATAGGCATCTTACCCGGGTTTTCCATTCGGTGCAAAGCCCCCAGCGGGACGTATATCGATTGGTTTTCCGTCACCAGCTTGACGTCTTCGCCCACGGTCACCTTAGCCGTGCCCTGCACCACGATCCAATGCTCGGAGCGGTGATGATGGCTTTGCAATGACAGGGCCGCGCCGGGGTGCACCACGATGCGTTTGACCTGAAACCGGTCGCCGACCACAAGGCTTTCAAACCAGCCCCAAGGCCGGTGATCGCGCGGAAAGGTTTCGGCCTGTACTGCGCCTTCGGATTTCAGCGCAGCGACAGCGGCTTTCACCTCTTGGCTGCGGGATTTATGAGCGATCAACACCGCGTCAGGCATGGCAACGGCGATGATGTCGTCCAACCCAATGCCCACTACTTTTTGCGCCACACCTTCGGCGCGCAGCAAAGTGTTGCGACAATCAATTGCCAACGCAGGGCCCGACAATGCCACGCCTGTGGCATCCGCCGTTTCACGCCAGACAGAAGCCCAATCCCCCAAGTCCGACCAGCGCCCTGAATAGGGTACGACCGACAGGTTTTTAGCCTTTTCCATCACAGCATAGTCGATAGAAATCGCCTGCGCCTCGGCCCATGGGGCAGGGGCCAGCCGCACAAAACCCAGATCCAGCTTGGCCGCTGAAAGCGCATTGCCCACGGCTTTGGACATGCCCGGCACATGCGTGTCGAAAGCCGCGATGATGGCCGAGGCTTTGAACAAGAAAATGCCGGCATTCCACAGGTAGCGCCCTTCGGTCAGCATCGCTTCGGCCCGCACGGCATCAGGCTTTTCAACAAAGGCGCGCAGCCCGATTGGGGCAGGGGGCGCCCCCGGCACAGGGGCCGCATCAAGTTCCAAATAGCCATATCCCGTTTCGGGACGGTCTGGTGTGATCCCAAACGTCACCAGTTGCCCAGCCAAAGCCGCAGGCACAGCGGCAGCGACAGTCTGGCCAAACAGGGCGGTTTCGGGGATGACGTGATCTGATGGGGCCACGAGCATCAGGGCCTCTGGATCGGTTGCGGCCAGATGCAACGCACAGGCCAGAATCGCAGGGCCGGTATCGCGTGCTGTGGGTTCAATCAGCACCGCACCCGGTGTGCAGCCGATAGCGGCCAATTGCTCGGTTACAATAAAGCGGAAAGCATCCGCCGTTATCACCAAGGGGGCCGCGTAGTCAGGCCCTGCCAAGCGCTGTACCGAGGCCTGAAATAATGTTCCCTCTTCGATAATAGAGGCGAACTGCTTGGGGTAACTTTTTCGCGACAGGGGCCAAAGGCGCGTACCCGAACCTCCACAAAGTAAAACCGGTGTAATCACGTGACTGCTACCTGCATTTTAAGGGCAATAAATCAAGATATGGGTCGGCTAAATCGAGCAGCGTGTTAGGGCGAACTGTTTCAATATAGTCTGGCGTTCGCTGGCGAGACAAGCAAGGATGCGGCAATGCAGCGAGTTTCCGTTTGTATAGATCACTTATAGGCTGAAATTTGCCTATAATATCAACCTAAAGGCGATTATCGCCCAGATTTGGTCCCGAGGCGGCGGCACAGTCCGGGCTGATCTGCTTGGGTCGCTGCTGACGATACGGTTAAATGCCACCATCCCGCCTCGCAAAAATGCCAAACCCTATGGTTGAATTTTGCGCTCAAAGTCTGGCTGTGCCTGCGGCCCTTTGCGCCAGATACCAAGCGTAAGTATCGCGCAACCCCTGATCCAGCGGAATGGCGGCCTGCCAGCCCAAACCGGTCAGCAAGGATACATCCAGCAGCTTGCGCATTGTGCCATCGGGGCGGCTGGCATCAAAGCGAAGACGACCTCGGTAGCCCGTCACCTGCGCCACCAAGGCCGCCAGCGCTGCAATGGTCACATCCTGCCCTGTGCCCAGATTGATATGGCTTTGCATCGGGCTGCTACGACTGGCATAGGCTTCTGTTGGCAGGGCCATGACGAACAAACAAGCTGCCGCCATATCATCGACATGCAGAAATTCGCGCATCGGCCGACCAGAGCCCCAGATCACCACTTCCGGCGCGCCGCTTAGGGTGGCCTCGTGGAAGCGGCGCATAAGGGCGGGCAGCACATGTGCGTTTTCAGGGTGAAAATTATCCCCCGGCCCGTAAAGATTGGTTGGCATCACCGAGCGGTAATCACGGCCATGCTGGCGGTTGAAGCTTTCGCACAGCTTGATGCCTGCGATCTTGGCCACGGCATAGGCTTCGTTTGTTGGCTCCAACCGCCCCGTCAAAAGCGCATCTTCGGCCATTGGTTGCGCGGCCTCGCGCGGGTAAATGCAGCTGGAACCCAGAAACAGCAAGCGCTGCACCCCGGCACGGTGTGCCTCTCCGATCACGTGGTTCTGGATCAGCAAATTATCATAGATGAAATCGGCAGGATAACTGTCATTGGCATGGATGCCGCCGACTTTGGCAGCCGCCAAAATAACCTGATCGGGGCGCGCTTCGGTCATGAAATGACGCACCGCCGCTTGATCTGTCAGGTCCAACTCGGCGCGGGTCCGGGTGATCACCTCATCCGCGCCGCGTGTCTGCAATTGGCGCAAAATAGCACCGCCAACCATACCGCGATGACCTGCAACAAAAATCCGTGCCATCGCCCTAACCTTCAAAGCTGACGGGCAGGTCTAGCCCGTGCGATTTCAGCAAAGCATGACGGCGCGCGGCGCGCAGATCTTCGGCCATCATTTCGGCACACATTTCACGAGCCGAGGTTGTGGCCTGCCACCCCAGCTTGTCGAGTGCCTTAGAGGGATTGCCCAACAGGCTGTCGACCTCGGCGGGGCGAAAGTAGCGTGGATCAATCCGCAAGATCACCTGACCGGGGGTCAGCGCTGGGGCCAGATCGCCCTGAATAGTCTCTATTACCGCGGTTTCGGCCAAGCCTTCGCCTTCAAAGCGCAGGGTCAGACCCAGTTCTGCCGCCGCCCAGATCACGAAATCACGCACGGAATGCTGTACGCCGCTGGCAATGACATAATCATCGGGCACCTCTTGTTGCAGCATCAACCATTGCGCATAGACATAATCATTGGCGTGGCCCCAATCGCGCAGCGCATCCAGATTGCCCATGTATAGGCAGGGTTCTGCCCCCAATGCGATATTGGCCAGACCGCGGGTGATTTTGCGCGTCACGAAGGTCTCGCCGCGCCGGGGGCTTTCATGATTGAACAAAATGCCGTTGCTGGCATGGATGCCATAGGCCTCGCGGTAATTCACAGTGATCCAATAGGCATAGATTTTTGCCACGCCGTAAGGGCTGCGCGGATGGAAGGGCGTGGTCTCTGACTGTGGCATTTCACGCACCTTGCCGTAAAGTTCAGAGGTGGAGGCCTGATAAAACCGGGTCTTGCCCTCTAACTTCAGAAATCGGATCGCCTCTAGCAGGCGCAAAGTGCCCATTGCATCGACTTCGGCGGTATATTCTGGCGCTTCAAAGCTGACCGCAACATGGGATTGCGCACCAAGGTTATAAACCTCATCGGGCTGCACTTCGGACAGTATCCGCGTCAGGTTGGAGCTGTCGGTCAGATCGCCGTAATGCAGATGAAAGCGGCTGTTATCGGTATGGGGGTCTTTGTAAATGTGATCGACACGGGCGGTGTTGAGCGACGAGGCCCGGCGCTTGATGCCGTGCACATCATAGCCTTTTTGCAGCAAAAGCTCTGCCAGATAAGAACCGTCTTGACCGGTGATGCCGGTGATCAGGGCTGTGCGGGTCAAAATTGGTCTCCATTACGCTTTGTATACTGGGGAATTTCTATCTGTTGCTTACGACCAAGCCCAAAGGGGCAAAGGCCTATTGCCTTAGCGCCCACCACGCAGCCGCCGCAAAGGCGCTGTGACCCGCCACGAGGTAGAAGACAAAAGTGCGTCCACTCTTTCAAGTGCGGCGTCTTTTTCGGCGCGCAGGGTGTAGAGTTCGGCCTGTTGGGTTTCGGCAAGCTTGTGCATCGCCGCGATCTGGTCTTGCAGCAACGATTCGCTCTCTTGGGCGGCGATTTCAACTTCGCGCCGCCGCAACCCTTGTTCCAAAAGGCGTTGGCGCAGGTCTGCTTCGGCCTGCAGCACAGCACCTGCTGCCTGATCCAGTGCGCTGACATCTGCTAGTGGCGAGGCTGACGCTGTGTCGTATAGGGTGGCCATCAGGGCCCGGGCTTTTGGGTTTTGGCGCAGGGCAAGACCGGCGAGCAAAGCTTGCAAAGGGGTTTGGGCGGCACAAGGCGGGCGTGCGAACGCGCTTTCTGGCAAGGCTATTCGTTGCCCCACCCGCGCCGAGATTTGCGCCAATACGGCCTCTGGTTCGGCCTCGACAAAATCCGTGGGCACAAGGTAAAGGTTGGGCGCCGCCAAATTCAGCAGGGCCTTTAGGCGGTTTTGCCAATCGGCCAAGCCGGCCAGCGGTGCGGGACCGATAAGGCTGGTGGCCGGGGGAACGAAACCCACAAAATGGAACCGACCGGGCGCGGTTTTCAGCAGATCGGCCAAAGCGCCTTCTGCCACGTGCCAACTGCCCGCTGCAAATTGGGCCAGCTTCATTTGACAAAACGGGCGGCGGTCTGGCAACGCAACAGAGGCGGCGCAAAGCTGCTGGGCCAGATCGGGCAGGCCTGTGGCCCCTAAATCCAGAAATACAACCGTGGCGGTGGCGCGTGGCATCACACTCTCTCTTTTCATATTTGGGGTCAGGCCCGCTTTGTGGTGCATCGGCAATTTGTGCCGGGGCGTCAACAAGATGTCATACCGCCGCCTCACTCTGCCCGAACCTGCCTAACCTTGTCTTAACAGTTGGCAGGTTAAGCATAGAGGCCAGCAGGGCAATAGGCTATTGAACTGCCATGGCAAACGGAAGATACCGAAAAAGCTGTAATCAGAGGTCGGAACCGCACAAATGCCCTCTTTTGTCCTTTTGGGAACCCCCGGCTATGTCCGTGATCCCGCACGCTTTGACCCTGAAGCCTTGTTGAAGGTCTTGGGGGCTAATGCTGGCAATCTGATGTTTCAATATGCGGCAACTCAGCTGATCGACGCCGATCTGACACATATTTCCCCGGCCGAAACACCTTATTCCGATACGTCCGCCCTGTCGCGGGCGCAGGCCTTGGTCTTTCCGGCGGCCAACCATCTGCGGCTTGGGGCGGATTGGACTGGGCTGAACAATTACCTTGGCAATTGCAAACGGCCGCTGGTGATCTTTGGTCTGGGTGCGCAGGCCCCGGGGCCCGAAGGCGAATCGGCGACGATTGCCGGGCTGAAAACCGACCCACATGTGCGGCGTTTGGTTGATATTTTGCGTGAAAAGGCCGTGTTGGTCACGGTTCGGGGCCAATTTTCGCGGCGCGCTTGCGAAGAATTGGGCCTGACCGGAACGCTGGCTTTGGGCTGCCCTTCGGTCTTTTTGAACCCGGACCCCGAGATGGGGCAAAAGTTGGCGGTCAAGTTGGCCGGGCTGCAACAGGATCAAGCCCAAGGCCAGTTCGCGCCGCGCTTTGCGCTGACCGCCGCCGCCCCGTTTGAGATACGCGGCGATGCGCCTAAACAGGATCTGGAGCGGCGATTATTTGCCTGGGCCCGCGCGGCAGACGGGTTTTATGTGCAGCAATCGGGTGGATTGTCATCGATGAAGGCGGCGGATGGTCATTGGTATGATCTGGAGCTACAGACCTTGCACTCGATCGCGGCAGTGCTGGCCCCCAATGTGACGCCGCTGGAAGTTTGGGCCTATTTGGCGCGACAGGGTCGGTTTTACAGCTCTGCCCCCGATTGGATCGCGGCGATGGGCGCGTGCAATCTGGTGCTGGGCACAAGGCTGCATGGCACTATGGCTGCGCTGGCGGCAGGCACCCTTGCGGCGATCATCACCCATGACAGCCGCACTTCGGAATTGGCCGACACCATGCATCTGCCGCAGCTAAGCATGGCGGATGCGATGGCCAGCCCCCATTTGGGCGATGCCCTGGGCCGCATTCGATTTGACGGGGCGGCGTTTGATGCGTGGCGCGGGCGTGCAGCGGCGCAACTGCTTGCGGCCTGTGACCATATCGGCCTGCCCCTGACGGGCCCAATCCAGACCCTTGCCGGAAGGGCCTTGTCATGAGCCGCCGCCCAATCCGGGAATTTGACGAATTCGTTGGCTTTGTCAAAGAGGCCGGTTTCAATCCCGGCACGGTGATTGATGTTGGTGTTTGCTATGGCACGCCCGAATTGCAGCAAGGCTTTCAGGACGCTTATCACATCTTGTTCGAGCCGGTGGCAGAGTTGGAAGACCGCATGAAGCAGATATTGCAAACCCGCCGGGGTGAATATCATATGCTGGCGCTTGGCGATGTTGCGGGCGAGTTTTTGATGAAAGTGCCGCAAGGCGCTGTTCAGGGGGCCTCGCTGGCCAATGCGCAAGACAGCAAAACCGCGCGCGCGGTCCGGGTCGAGACGCTGGACGGCTTGCTGGGGTCGCGTGATCTGGCAGGGCCAATTTTGCTGAAAACCGATTGTCAGGGCTATGATCTGAAAGTTGTCAAAGGCGGGAAGGCCTTTTTGGAAAAGGTCGATCTGGTGGTAATGGAAGTCAATATGTTCCACCCCGCTGGCGATCCTGCCTTGGGTGATTTTGGCGCGATTATCAGCTTTATGCGTGACGCTGGGTTTTCGGTTTATGATATCCTAAGCTATCAAACTCGGCCTTTTGACAAAGCGCTGGGCTATGTCGATCTGGCTTTTGTCAAAACCGCAGGTCGCTTTCGCACTCATCATCGCTGGGCTTAAACCGCCCCTTAACCCCGTTTAAGGATCACATGTCAGACAATGACCGACAGCGGCTCAATCAGGAACGGTTTCGCGGCGCGCTGGGCGTGACTGATATCCGCGAGCTGGAAAACCTGATGATGAATGCCACCAATCTGGCAGGCACCTTTTACCCCGAGGACCGGTCGCAAAACGGCTATGCGCTTTATGCCATGCCTGACGAAGACCGCCTGCGGCCTTTGGCCGAGCGGGTGCCGCCAACCGCGCTGCGGCATTATTACGGGTTCAAAGATGGCAAATATCACGACGATCTGTATCTGAAATCCGGGCTTAGCGATATGCGCGCTATGCGGCGAATTCTGGCCGCAGATGGCTTTGATCTGGCCGGAGAGCGGGTTTTGGAATTTGGCTGCTCTGGGGGACGGATGATGCGCCACCTAGAGGTTGAGGCACGCGATGCCGAAATTTGGGGCGTTGATCTGCATTCCGCAGCAATCCATTGGGCGCAGGCACATCTGTCACCGCCCTTTCACTTTTTCACCAATACCACAGCACCGCATCTGCCTTTTGAAGATGGGCATTTTGGGCTGATTTTTGCCGGTTCGGTCTGGACCCATATCGGCGAGTTGGACGATGCATGGCTGTTGGAAATGCGCCGGATTTTGCGCCCCGGCGGGCGGCTTTACCTGACCATCTCGGATGAGACGACATTGGCAGAAGTGGCACGGCTAAAACCGGACCATCCCTCTAACATTCATGTGGCAGAGCTGGATTCAGCAACGGGGATGCTGTCGAAAGACTGGGTGGGCTTTGTCACCCGCACGACACCTTGGCTGCAACGCGCGGTTTACCGGCGCGAAGCATGGCTGGCGCGGATTGGGCGCTGGATGGAGGTCAAGCTGGCGCAGCCCAATGCCTATGGCTGGCAAACCGGCGTGTTGTTGGAAAAACGGGGCTAAAGCTTTGCAGCGAGGCGATCTTTGATGAGCAGCATATCCACTCAAGGCCCGATGGGTTTCTGGCGGGGGTTGGATCATGCCCGCGCGCTTCTGGGTCGGGGGCCCGAGGGCCAGGCGGAGGCTGTGGACGAACTGACGCGTCAGGCGACCCGGCTGACGGAACGTGCGGCGATGGTGGATGGCGATGCATCTGAGGCAGAGCTGATCGAGGGCCGCCGCACAGCGCTGACGGGTTTTTTAACCACCTACGGGTTGGCGTTGGACGCGATCCCCTGCTCTGCCGTGATGGATGGGCAAAGCCTGCCCATCGCGCGCGCCCCGGTGGCTGCAACCCGGGCTGTTGCGGATAAGGCTGCGCTGTCGAATTACATCCAAAAGGTGCAGCCTGGCCTATCGCTGGTGACCTGCTGCAAGAATCGCAATGAAAACCTGATCCGCGCCTTGCCCTCTTGGTTGGCTGTGCCGGGCATATCCGAGATCGTGATCGTTGATTGGAGCTCGGATATGCCCGTGGCGGTGTCCCTGCGCGATGCAGGGCTGGTTGACCCACGGATCGTGATTGCCCGGGTCGAAGACGAACCCCGCTGGATTTTGTCTTATGCTTTCAACCTAGGCTTTCGGGTGGCGCGCCATGCCACGATTTTGAAAGTGGACGCTGATATCGTGCTGCGCCCAGATTTTACCGCCGACAATCCGCCACAACCGGGGCGCTTTAGGGCGGGGAACTGGCGCAATGCTGCAAATGGGCAGGAATATATTAACGGCGTGCTTCAGGTGGCGCGTAGCGATTTGATGGCGGTGCAGGGGTTCAACGAGTTCATCACCACTTATGGCTGGGATGACGATGACCTGTATGAAAGGCTCATGGCGCAGGGTCTGGCCCGGACCGATATTACGCCCGCTTCGGTGCATCATCTGGACCATGATGACGCCGCGCGGCTGGATCAGCCAACGGAGTTGGGTCAGGTTTCGGCCTGGGCCGAGATGCGACGGATGCCCTTGTTCAAGACCCGCAGCAATCGGTTTCTGGCGACATTAATGCCGCCCTGGGATGGCTGGCGGGTGATGTTGCCTTACCGTGTGACCGAACTTGGGCCTCAGAGTTTGCTACTGCGCCGGACTGGCGAGATGCCGCATCTGGTGCCCGACCACCTGTGTCAAATGGCCGAAACTCTGGCCGCCACTGAAATGTTGGCTTGGCGTGCCGGTTTGCGGGTTTATGATCTGATGCCCGAGGCGCTGCAAACCTTGCTGCAACGGTGCAGTCTGAGCGCCATTACCGCCTTACAGGTGGAATTGATGCTGGCGCAGGCTGCGATCGAACAGGTGGCCGCCCCGCAATTTCTGATCGCCGAGCTAAATGAGGTCGCCGTTTTGGCAGGTGCAGAGCCGCTTTTAGCGCAGGTTGCAGGCCTGACCCAGCAAGCGGCGGCACTTGGGCGGGTGCTGGTGGTGCAGGTGCCAAAACCGCTGTTTGCCCAAGCCAGTCAAATGGGCATCCCAGCCCCGCTTTTGCCCAGTTGCAGCCCGTTGGGCCATGTACAAGACATTGCAGAACCTGCGGGCGATTTGACAAAATTTGCGGAACATCCGGTGATCCGGTTGAAAGTTGCAGGGCAAGCAACGGGTCCGTTGGCCGCGCCCGAAGGTGGCGCGGCGCGGGCGCGTATCTTTGTGGATGGTCAGCATGGCTTGGGCAACCGGATGCGTGCCATCGGCTCTGCTGACGCCATCGCCCGGGCCACCGACCGCGAATTGGTTGTGGTCTGGCAGCCCGATCATCACTGTCAAGGCCGGATGTCGGACCTGTTCGACTATAACGGCGCGGTGATTGAGGAAAGCTTCGTGCCTGATGCGCGGGCGGCAGGACTGACATTTCTAAACTATATGGAGATGGAGGCCGATGCGGTGAAAGATGCGCCGCTTTTGTTGGAGGCGGGCCGCGATGCCTATCTGCGCTCGGCCTTTGTGATCAAGCATCCAGCCAGCAATTGGGACAGTGAAAATTTGCTGCTGCGCGGCCTGCAGCCCAATGCGGCGGTGCGTGCGCTGATGGCCGATGTACCCGATCACCGCGATATTGCCTTGCATGTGCGGATGGAGGGCGCTGCTGGAACCGATACCAACAGCTATGACAGCGCCGAAAACTGGCGCCCGGACAGCCATGAGGCCATCACCCATTGGCGCGAAAAAAGCCATTATCGGCATTTCCTGACCCGGCTCGACAAACTGTTGCTCGAAGATCCCGGTGCCAAACTGTTTCTGGCAGCCGATCTGCCCGATACCTACCGCGTGTTCAGCGAAACATATGGCAATCGGCTGGCATGGTTGGAGCGTTCGGTCTTTGACCGCTCGGCACTGCAATTACAATATGCGCTGGCCGATATCGCCCTTCTGGCGCGCTGCACCACGCTTTTGGGCAGCAATTGGAGCTCTTTTTCCGAAGTGGCGCTGCGCATGTCAAACAGCATCCACCACCATGAAATGAGCGGGATTGATTTTTGATCAAACCCGCCACGATTACCCCTGTCTTGGTACCAAAACCGCAAGGGTTTGATTAACGCTTCGTTCACAGACCGTAAGCCTTGTTAGGGGGATCTTCAGCCCGAATTGACCATTTTCCGCAGTAGTCAATCGCCGGTTCACTCCGGCCTCTACCTGCAAAAGGTCCGTGCCATATGTCTGAACTCTCTCCGCGTCTTGCCCTTCCTCTGATCCAGCCAGCACAGTCCCAAAAGCATGTCACGCATAATGAGGCGCTTGATCGTCTTGATGTGGTGGTCCAGCTGGTGGTGCAGGAATTCGGGGCCAATATTCCGCCCGTTGATCCTGGCGATGGCATGGTTTGGGCTTTGGGGCCAACCCCGATCGGTGCTTGGGCGGGACATGCGTTGGCGCTGGCAAGCTGGCGCGGGGCGGCTTGGGCCTTTGCCACGCCAGCGACCGGCTGGATCGGGTTTGGCCCCGACGGGTTGCGCCGCTTTGATGGCGCGGATTGGATCAGCACTTTGGGCGCTGATGATTTGCAAAACCTTGCGGGGGTGGGCATCAACGCCAGCTCTGACGCGGGCAATCGGCTTAGTGTTGCTTCGACAGCGACATTGCTGAACCATGAAGGGGCGGGGCATCAGCTTAAGATCAACAAGGCTGGAACCAGCGACACGGCCAGTTTGCTGTTTCAGTCAAACTTTGCGGGCCGCGCCGAAATGGGTCTGGCAGGAGGCGATGATTTCTCGATCAAGGTCAGCCCGGATGGCAGCAACTTTGCCACCGCCTTGACCATGGCCGCCGCCAATGGACGGGTCAGTGCCCCGGTGGGGCTAGATCTTGCTGATGGCAGCACGGCCAGCCCTGCATTGAGTTTCGCCGCTGACAGCGACACCGGCCTGACCCGCCCGGCCAGCAATAAAATCGGGCTTGTCACCGGGGGGGCGGTCCGCGCGACCTTGAGTAACAGCGAGTTGCAGGTTGAGGTGCAAACCACGATCCGCTTTGATGCGCCGTCCACCTTTTATGACACGGCGTTGGACAACACATTGCTTTTGATCCGCGGCGGTACCGCTGCCCAAAACGCTTATGGCGCCAGTTTGGGCTTTTCGAAGATCGGTTCGACCTCGCGGGTTTGTTCCGTTGTTGCGCTAAAGCAGACCTCTGCGGATGCTGATCAATGCGGGCTGGCATTCTTTACCCACCCTAGCAGCAATACCGGGTCCAACCTGATCGAGCAGATGGTGATTCGTCATGATGGCTTTGTTGGCATTGGTGTCGCCGAGCCTTCCGAAAGGCTGCAAGTGGCAGGCACAGTTCGGGCAAGCAACCTGCTGCGCGGCACCTCGCAGGTCTTTAGCCGCGATAATCTGGTCGGTGCCGTCGGTCAGACGGCAGGTCTGCCCACTGGGGCGGTGGTCGAACGCGGCAGCAATGCCAATGGCAATTATGTGCGTTTTGCCGATGGGACGATGCGCTGCACTCAGGTCACCTTGTCAGCCGCAAATTGCAGTACAACCGATGGCGCGATTTTCCGGTCGGGTGATGTGGGCTGGACCTTCCCCAGCACCTTTGCCTCTGCCCCGGTCGTGACCGGATCGGCGGATGATATCGACACTTGGTTATCCACCGGCACGCCCACCACCAACGCCTGCGCGCTGCGGGTGAAGTCATCCGTCACCAAACCCGGCGCGATTCCCGTGCGTGTGGTTGCCCATGGTCGCTGGTTTTAAGGAGATATCGCATGAACCTCAGTTTTTCCCCCGTCCGTATGGCCGAGACCCTGCAACTGAACCGCAAGGGCGATATATTAGAGATCAACGGTACCTTGTTTGATTTCTCGGATCTGCCCGAGGGTGGCAGTCTTAGCCCCGAGACGCTGAACTGTGCATGGATCGCGTCGGATGTGCGCCGGATTGCAGGCAGCGTACAGCTTCAGCTGATCTTGCCGCATGGTGCCAATGCCCCGCAAGAAACCCTGTTCCCGGCGCCCATCACCCTAGAGGCCGATGGGCCCGTGACCCTGCCGCCCTACGATGTGGCCCCGCCTGTCTTGGCCCCAGCGGAGCCCGAACCCGTGCAGGCGCAGATGCCTGATGAACCCTCGGTGGCACCGCTGGACCCGGGTACGACAGACCCCGCGTGATCCTGGCCCCGGCTGGCCGGGCTCGAAACTCAAGCCAAGATAGGCGAGCGGCGGGCCGGCCAAGCCGGGGTTTCAGGGCAAATCACCCATACAAAACGGCCTTGCTAGTAAGGGTCAGACCCCGCGCTTGTTGCCCCAAAGAAGAACGTGAAGTTGTGGCAGCACGCGCGGGGTAAACCACCCATCGTCCATGGTTTTTTCAACCAGCCACAGCAGTCTGTCGGCCAGGCCCTGTGGATCGACCGGAACGGCCGGATCAACCTCCAGATTGCCGGGCTGTAGATACAGCGGTAGCGCGGGGTATCGGTCGGCAGTTGTACGCGCCCAATCGTAGTCTTGGGCATCAAAGATCACGATTTTCATCACGACCGCGGCTGCACCTTTCGCAGCGGCGAGGCAAGCATCGAAGTCATCCCAATCAACGGTTTCGCCGCTGGACGGCGGTTTGGGGCTAAGCACCAAAGTATCAAGATCCGCAAACCATGGCCTGGCTATGGAACCCTGCGTCTCGCAGGCAAAACGGTAACCTTCGGTATGGCCGCGCGCAATTAGCGCGGTGAAATCCTGGATCGCCGGATTGCCGCCCGACAATGATACGGTCAGCGGCTTGCCCTTGGAAAGACGGGTGATTTCGGACCAGACCGTATCGGTTGTCATTGCCGCCCATGTCTGACGATAGGCTGAATCCACCGCATGCAGGCTGTCGCACCAAACGCAACGGTAATCGCACCCCCCTGCGCGCACAAAGACAGTCGGTTGCCCGATCAAAGCGCCTTCGCCCTGAATTGTGGGGCCAAATATTTCGGCAATACGCAGCATACTCATGGCCGGTACTCGGCCCATGTCTTGGGCGTTTCGCTGATTTTAACTGCCACTGTCTCGGGCCAGCGCGCAGCACACCAGTCATAGAAATGCCGCGCCATATTTTCTGCGGTGGAAGCGGTGTCTATCACGTCGTTCAGGTGGCGGTGATCAAATGTGTCGTCGATATAGGTTTTGAGCGGTTTCAGCTCGCCGTAATCGCGCACGAAACCGTGCGCATTCAGCTTGGGCGCAGCCAGTTCAACCACCACAATATAATTGTGACCATGCAACCGGGCACATTGGTGATCTGCGGGAAGATGCGACAATTGATGCGAGGCTGAGAAGTGAAATTCCTTGGTGATCCTGTACATCAGCCAAGGTCCTTTCTTGCGATTGCGCTGACCCAAAAATCAGGATCTTCGTAGACCGTTGGGTCTGCAACGCCCGCCAGATGAAACGCCTCACGCCGCTCGACACAGGTGCCGCAGCGCCCGCAATGATGTGTCTGGCCTTTGTAGCACGACCATGTCTGGGCAAACGGCGTGTTGAAGCGCGCGCCTTCGGTGACAATGTCAGCCTTGGTCCGATGGACGAATGGCGTGTAAAGCGACACATCCGCATAGCCGTCCAGCGCCGCCTTTTGCATGAGTTCGAATGCTTGCGTAAAGGCCGGGCGGCAATCGGGATAGATGAAGTGGTCGCCGCCATGAACCGCCGTTGCGACGGCTTGGTCCCCTCGCGCCGCAGCAACCCCAAACGCGACGGCCAGCATGATCGCATTGCGGTTCGGCACGACGGTGATGCGCATGCTTTCTTCGGCATAATGGCCATCGGGCACCGCGATGTCGTCGGTCAGGGCCGATCCCGTCAGGGCGGCCCCGATAGAGCGCAGATCGATAATATCATGCGGCACATCCAGACGTGCGGCACAGGCGGCTGCATAGTCCAGTTCCTTGAGGTGACGTTGGCCATAATCGAAAGAAACCAGCCGGGTCAGCACCTGTTCTTGGGCGACCATATGCGCCAGCGAAACAGAATCCAATCCGCCGGAGCAGATGACAATCGTTTTCATTTTGTACCCTTGTTTTGTTATCCGGGTAGGCTGCGACCGGAAAGTGCCCTGTTAGAGCGCGTTTCTTTTAATGCCAAGGGGGCTGCGCGCACAAAATCGTCAGAACGGGGCACGTCAGAAATTTTGACCGCCTTTCCTTCGGCTTTAGAATCGCCGTGGTTTAACGGGCCAGCCGCAAAGGTTGGGTCAACTTGCCCGCATTCGCGCAGCCGTCAATCACCCCTCAAATGGGTCATTCGCTGTGGTTTCAGCGATAAACAATCCCGCCATCAGCAATGATCGATTGCCCTGTTAGGTAGTCGGAATCCGGACCCGCAAGATACGAGACCAGCGCGGCAACATCGTCAGGCGTCTGCGCACGCCCCAATGCTATTCCACCGACGTATTTGTCATACGTCTCGCCGATCGGCGCACCGGTCAGCTCAGAAAACCGTTTGTCGATTTCAACCCACATATCTGTGCCGACAATTCCGGGACAATAGGCATTCACAGTGATGCCGTCGCTGGCATATTCCTTCGCCGCAGCTTGTGTCAGCCCGCGGACGGCAAATTTTGTCGCCGAATAGACACCAAGCATCGCGAAGCCATCATGCCCTGCAATCGACGAGGCATTGATGATTTTGCCCTTACGCGCCAAAGATTTGAACTTGGCGCCGGCAGCCTGAATACCCCAAAGAACCCCTTGGATATTGATTTTCAAAATCAACTCGACATCGTCGGGTGTAACGTCTGCGATCGGATCGACCTGCGCGATGCCCGCGTTGTTGACCATGATGTCTAACCCGCCAAGCGTCTTTGCGGCATGCTCCACCGCTGCATATACTTCCGCTCGGTTGCTGACGTCAGCCTTGAAGGTGGTTGCTTTGCGGCCAAGTTGTTTGACCTCGGCAGCGACGTCGGCCATCTTTTCGGCATTGATGTCAATGATTGCGATATCAGCGCCATCCTTTGCCAAGCGCAGGGCAATGCCGCGTCCAATTCCTTGACCGGCACCGGTCACGAGCGCTACTTTTCCCTTGATTGTCATGCCAGATTTCCTTTTTTGCTTCAGCTGTGCAAACCCGCCGGATGCGACGGCCTTGTTTCCATCTGGCCAGAAAAGAAGTCGCCCTGCACTAACACCGATCAACCCCCGGCGGCGAAGCCCGCCTTAGGGATGTCGCCGCAGTGCAGCCGCCCAGTGCCGTCGGGCGCACAGGATGCGGGGGTGGTTGGGGCAGGTCGGTATAAGGCAGAAAGAGTTAAGCTTTGGCGTCCGCTTTATGCAAGGACCTCAAAATTGTGGGTTCTCGTCTGGCCGAACAAACCGTGCGCGGACAGACCCGGCAGGATGTTCCAATGGGGCGGGCTGCCAGCCCGGTATCATGCGGGTCTGGCAGAACCAACATTGTCGCCTCGTGGATCGGGATTTCATCAAACCCCGGCTGCTCAAGCGGTTGTGCAACCGCATAGCATAGAAAGTTTGAAGCGCCTGAATCTGGAAGGGCAATGACGGCCCGTACCGGAAAGCCGGGTTGGCTTAGCACCTGAAATATTGGCCAAAGTGAGCAGGCAAACCCCATGATTGGCAGCGAAAACCCTGGCGTCCGCTTCAGATGCGTAAGCATCCCCGCGCCGTCGCAAATCGCCAGCCCCATCGGTGGGTGGCCTGCATCTGGCGGAAGGGCCGCTAGCCTGCGCAGGACCGAGGCCAGATCGGTGTGGAAAATGCGTGCCAAGACCGTCGGGTCATAGTGGCAGTCTTGCGCTGCTTTTTGAAACGGGGTTAGCGGCATCAAAATTGCATCCGCACGGTACCGTTCAAGCCAGGCGCTTAGCAACTCGCGGGCGGCATCGGTTGTTGCACCGGTTTTTCCGGCAACCACGCTTGTCACGCTTTCCGGGTCGCTCGCGCCCTCAAGCTCTGAAATATGGTGGGCGCGGCTGTCCAGAAAATGATGCTTCTCTTCCTGTGGCGACCGCATATTCCCGACATGATCCCCCGGTTCCTCCAAAAACTTGGCAAGGGTTCTGCTGCTCTCGGCCAGTTTTATGCTGTCCTCGTGGATATTGGCTTGAAACCGGTTTTGCCAATCGCCCTCCAGACTTTCAGGTCCGACAAGGATCGATGCTGCTGCGCGAATGGAGGTGACCGCCGAGATGATTTCATAAAGCGAACTGGCCAAATGCGGATCATGCGTCATCCGGTCTGCCAGCTCGCCGACGCGCGCCTCGAGAAAGGCAATCCGGCGGTATTGCTCGGCTACCAAAGCGGCCCAGGTTGGAAAGCGCCCTGCAAATGCTTCTAGCTTCGTGGTGTCGGTCTTTTGATCTGGAAGGTTTGCCGCAGCGATCCGCAAATGGTCGATCAGCGCACTCTCTGCACCTTCAGAAAGACTGGCCCATTCAACGTTCAATGCGCGGGCGATATTATGCAAAAGCTTACCACCGATATTACGGCGATTGCGCTCGATCAGACTCATATAGGTTCCAGAGATTCCGACCTTTTCGGCCAAATCAACCTGGCGCATTCCGCGTTCTATGCGTTTATCGCGAATTCTGGTGCCAGTTAGATTGCGTTTCAATGCTGGATTCCTAATAGGATTTCAAAGGCTTTCTGCAAACGCGAGATAATCACTTTACAGACTAACGCTTATATTTGTGTACGTCTTTACAAAAAAACCATTACAGTACATTGGGTTATTGAAAATATTGCGACATCGACTAGGCTAAACAGGCTCTGAAAGAAGAACTTGAGTGTGACCTGCGAGCTGAGGAGGCTTGCGTCGCTAATATTTTCGGGAGGATACTATGACAAAATCGAACTTCACGCGTCGTGGCGTGTTGAAATCGGGTGCCTTAGTCGGCACAGGTCTGGCATTGCCGACCATTTTTACAAGCACGCGAGCGTCTGCATTTACGAATGAACCAGCGGGCAGCAGTGTCATGTTCGGCTTCAATGTGCCGCAAACGGGCGCTTATGCCGAGGAAGGCCTTGACGAGCTGCGCGCGCAGCAACTTGCCATTGAGCATCTGAACGGCATCGGCGATGGCGGAATGCTGAATACATTTTCGTCAAAATCGCTGGATGGCACAGGCATCTTGGGTAAGAAAGTCGACTTTGTAACGGGCGATACCCAGACAAAATCCGATGTTGCACGCGCCACTGCGCAATCGATGATCCAAAAAGACGGTGTCGTGATGATCAACGGCGGGTCGTCGTCGGGTGTTGCGGTTGCGGTTCAGGGGTTGTGCCAAGAGGCTGGCATCATCTTCATGGCTGGCCTGACGCACTCTAACGATACGACGGGCAAAGATCGCAAAGCCAATGGCTTCCGTCACTTCTTCAACGCCTTCATGTCGGGTGCTGCTTTGGCACCAGTGCTGAAGACAGCATATGGCACGGATCGCCGCGCCTATCATCTGACCGCCGATTATACTTGGGGTTGGACACAAGAAGAATCGATCACAGCGGCGACCGAAGACATCGGCTGGGAAACGGTTCAGAAGGTCCGCACGCCTGTTGGCGCTGGCGACTTCTCGTCCTACATCACGCCAGTTTTGAATTCGGGTGCCGATGTTTTGGTGCTGAACCACTACGGCGCGGATATGGTGAACTCGCTGACACAGGCCGTACAGTTTGGTCTGCGTGACAAGCAGGTCAATGGCAAGAACTTCGAAATCGTCGTTCCGCTGTATTCCGAGCTGATGGCTGCTGGCGCTGGTGAGAACATCAAAGGCGTTTACGGTTCCATGAACTGGAACTGGCAGTTGCAAGATGCCGGCACGCAAGCCTTTGTGCGCTCGTTTGGCGAAAAATATGGCTTCCCGCCCTCGAACGCGGCGCATACTTGCTACGTGCAGACGTTGCTTTACGCCGATGCGGTTACCCGTGCGAAATCCTTCAACCCTTGTGCGGTTGTTGAAGCGCTTGAAGGCTTCGAGTTCGATGGCATGGGCAATGGCCCAACGCTGTACCGCGCCGAAGATCACCAGTGCTTCAAGGACGTGCTGGTCATGAAGGGCAAAGAAGATCCGACAAACCAGTATGACAACCTTGAGATCGTCGAAGTGACGCCGGTCGCACAGGTTACATATGCGCCGGATCATCCGATGTTCGCTGGCGGTGCCTTGGGCGATTGCAACCCGGGCGCTTGATCCGGTTTTGAAAGCACACTGGCCGCATCTTGGATGCGGCCCGTCGACGTTTTTGTGCAGGGGTTTTCCCTTTGCGAAAGACGATACCGAAACCACCACCTTTTAGTCAGGCACGGGGCACATGGACGCCATAATCCTTCAAATTCTGAACGGTCTTGATAAGGGATCGGCTTATGCGCTGATCGCCCTCGGGCTGACGTTGATTTTCGGCACGTTGGGTGTTGTGAATTTCGCGCATGGCGCGTTGTTCATGATCGGCGCTTTTTGCGCCGTGACCCTGTCGCGTGTGTTCAATATCAGCTTCGAGACGATTGACCCGACAAAGCTCGACTTTCTGGGCAATCCGGCCAAGATCAAGACACCCTATGTCGAAGCTTGGTTCGGGCCCGAAATGGGGGCAGCGATCATCGATTGGTCGGTGCCATTATCGATTTTTCTGGCCATCCCGGTCATGCTGATTGTCGGCTTCACGATGGAGCGGGGTCTGATCAAGCATTTCTACAAACGGCCCCATGCAGATCAGATCTTGGTGACCTTCGGTTTGGCCATTGTGTTGCAAGAAATCATAAAACTCTTCTTTGGGGCCAACCCGATACCTGCGCCCGCGCCGGATGTTTTTCGTGGCAGCCTTGATTTTGGTCAGTGGCTGGGCTTCGAGGCCAACCAGATCATCTACCCCTATTGGCGCTTGGTCTATTTCTCGTTCTCGGCGGTTATTATCGCGGCGATCTTTGCCTTTTTGCAGTTCACCACATTTGGGATGGTTGTCCGTGCTGGCATGGCAGATCGGGAAACCGTGGGGCTTTTGGGGATCGATATCGACAAGCGCTTTACGCTGATGTTCGGCGTTGCCGCTGCCGTCGCTGGCTTGGCCGGGGCGATGTATGCCCCGATCCTGTCGCCAAACTACCATATGGGGATGGACTTTCTTGTGCTCAGCTTTGTTGTGGTGGTCGTTGGTGGCATGGGGTCTTTGCCGGGTGCCGTTTTGGCAGGGCTGATGCTTGGAATTGTGCAGTCATTCGCGTCAATGAACGAGGTCAAGAACCTGTTTCCAGGCATTGACCAGATCATCATATACCTGATTGCCATCGTTATTTTGTTGACCCGACCGCGCGGCCTAATGGGGCGCCGAGGCGTGATGGAGGAGTAAACCATGTTCGGACTCGAACGAAAAGACACGACCCTCCTGTTGATTGTAGCGTTCATGACACTGTGTGCGCCGATCATCTTGAACCCATTCCCAACAGACAGCGCAATGGCGCAGTTTAATGCGGGCTACCCAGACTTGATGCAGAGGTTCGTGATCTATTCGATCTTTGCAATCGGCTTCAACATTTTGTTCGGGCTGACCGGGTATCTGTCCTTCGGGCATGCGGCGTTTCTGGGTGTGGGCAGCTATTCGGCCGTTTGGATGTTCAAGCTGTTGTCGATGAATGTTATGCCTGCGATCATTCTGTCGGTCATCGTGGCCGGGCTGTTTGCGCTGGTCATTGGCTATATCTCGCTGCGGCGATCGGGGATCTATTTCTCGATCCTGACATTGGCCTTTGCGCAGATGTCCTTCAACTTGGCCTATTCGGTGCTGACGCCGCTGACCAATGGCGAAACCGGGCTGCAATTGGCCTTGGATGATCCGCGCATTCTGGATGGGGCAGGACCCATTACCAGCCTGCCACTTACCAGCTTCTTCGGGGCCGAAATGCGCGAGGTTGTCTCGGTCAACATCAGTGGTTGGTCTTTCAACTTCTCGGTCGGATATTACTTCTGCGCGGTCATAATGCTGCTTTCGTTTTACCTGTCAGTGCGGATTTTCCGGTCGCCTTTTGGCATGATGTTGCGGGCGGTTAAATCAAACCAGCAGCGGCTTAACTACACCGGCATCAACACCCGGCCCTACACCTTGGCAGCTTTCGTGATCTCGGGCATGTATGCAGGTCTTGCAGGCGGGCTTTTGGCCGCGATGGACCCGCTTGCAGGGGCCGAACGGATGCAATGGACGGCCTCTGGCGAGGTTGTTTTGATGAGCATTCTGGGCGGTGCCGGCACCTTGATCGGGCCTGTTCTCGGGGCTGGTTTCATCAAATATTTCGAGAACATCTTCTCTAAGATCAACGATCAAATCCTACACCAATGGTTTGCGATTTTGCCCGATGGCCTAGAGGATTTGATTATCTCTTTGGTGTATCCTTTCATTGGCAAAGGCTGGCAACTGACGCTTGGGCTATTGTTCATGCTGGTCGTCATCTTCTTGCCGGGTGGGCTTGTTGAAGGGGGGCAACGGATCGGTCGGTTGTTTCGACGGACGAAGGCGAAAGATGTGCCTCCGACCCCGTCCAGTGCCCCGTTAAATGCCCCGCCAAGTGCCCCGTCGAAACCTGCCGAATAGGAAGAGAACCAAATGGGAATTCTCGAAGTCAAGGATGTGAACAAACGGTTCGGCGGCCTTCAAGCCCTGAACAACGTTAACCTGTCGATTAAGGAAAACACAGTTCATGCCATAATCGGGCCAAACGGTGCCGGAAAATCCACTTTGCTAAACTGCCTTGTCGGCAAGTTGGTCCCGGACACAGGCACTGTTACTTTTCAGGGTCGGACGGTGTTGGGCCGCAAACCGCACCAGATCAACCAGCTGGGAATTTCGCGGGTGTTCCAAACGCCCGAGATTTTCAAGGACCTCAGCGTGATTGAAAACGTCATGATACCCTGTCTGGCCAAACGCGATGGCTCGTTTCGGATGCACGCTTACGAAACCGTTGCAAATGAACGCGGGATCATCGAACAGGCCGAGGCCATGCTTGAAGATGTCGATATGTTGGAAAAGCGCAATATGATTGCAGCCAACCTGTCGCGTGGTGACAAAAGGCGGCTTGAAATGGCGATGTGTTTGGTTCAGTCCCCCAAGCTTTTGCTGCTGGACGAACCAACCGCAGGCATGGCGCGGGCCGATACCAACGACACCATCGAGCTGCTCAAAAAGATTAAATCCGAGCGCGATATCACGATGGTTATCATCGAGCATGATATGCATGTGGTTTTCAGCATGGCCGAACGGATCACCGTTCTGGCGCAGGGTACCCCCTTGGTTGAGGACACGCCCGAGAATGTCAAAGTGCATCCGAAAGTCCGCGAAGCCTATCTTGGCGAGGCTCAAGTGTGAAAATGTTGCGCTCTAACCGAAAAGGCGCTGCTGATCTGCGCGCCGCAAACGACCAATCAACACAGAGGTTTAGATGAGCTTCAATCCGAACACGAGCCACGCCAGCCATGCCCCGGCCTTTCTGTCGGTCTGGAACATCGAGGCCTATTACGGCGAAAGCTACATCGTGCAGGATGTCAGCTTCAATATTCACGAGGGCGAGATTCTGGCCTTGCTGGGCCGCAATGGCGCGGGCAAAACCTCTACGCTGCGCACGATTGCGCGGCTTGGGGATCCGCAGCTGACACGCGGTGAAATCTGGCTTGATCATGCGCCATTGCACAAGATGAAAGCGCATCAAGCAGCCGCCGCCGGGATCGCTTTGGTGCCAGAAGACAGGCGCATCATCGCGGGCCTGACCGTCGAGGAAAACCTGCAACTGGCCCAGATTGCACCCCCTATCGGTTGGTCGATTGAGCGGCTTTATGACCTGTTCCCGCGGCTTGGCGAGAGGCGCAAACAAGAAGGCGTGACTTTGTCGGGCGGCGAGCAGCAAATGCTGGCCATCGCCCGCGCGCTTGCAAGGGACATCAAAGTGTTGCTGTTGGACGAGCCTTACGAGGGGCTTGCGCCGGTCATTGTGCAAGAAATCGCCAAGACGCTTGGGATTATCCGCGATCAAGGCATTACAACTGTGATCGTCGAACAAAATGCCGTCGCCGCTTTGAAGCTTGCAGATCGCGCGATCATTCTGGAGACTGGAACCGTTGTCTATGACGGGTCCGCGCAAGAGGTGTTGGAAAACGAAAAACTACGGTCGCAATATCTCGCGATTTAGGCACGATTGTTGTGGCGCAAGCGTTTCGGCCTTCCGCCTAAGCCGATGAAGTTGCGGATGGTTGGAACGCCGGGTCAGATTTGACGCGCACCCTCTGGACGTGCTGTTTTTGGCGCGTTCACCATGCTTAGGCGCGCCGCTTTGCACGCCTGCCAAAAGAACACCCTTTTCCGCTTGGGATGCAGGCGTTAGCTTCTGTGCATATTCATCAAGGAATTTGTGCCAATGGCGAGCGACAGGATCAGCAGCAAGATGGCCTTCTGGCGGTCATTTCGGCTGTTTGAAGGTCTTGAGGATCGGATTCTGACGCAGATTTCCGAAGCGGCGCAATGGCGGGAATGGCCTGCCGGGATGGTGCTGTTTCAGCGGGGGGATGCGGGCGATTATCTGGTTGCGCTTGTCTCGGGTCGGGTGCGGATGGCGATCAGTACGGCGCTGGGGCGCGAGCTGGTTTTGCGTCACGTCGAGGCGGGCGATATCATGGGCGAGGTGGCGCTGTTTGATGATGCGCCACGATCCGCAGATGCGGTGGCACTGGTCGCGACCGAGGCGTTTATCCTGACCAAGCGCGATTTCGACACCATTGCCGCGCGCGAGCCTGATCTGCGCGTGGCGATCATCCATTACCTGTGCCGGATGGTGCGCGATACGACCGACCAATTGGAAGGCATCGCGCTGTACAATCTGGAAGCGCGTCTGGCGCGGTTCTTGCTGTTCACGCTGCGCCAAATTCATGGCGATGATTTGCCGCCAAACCCATTGCTTCGGCTGGAAATCAATCAATCCGATATTGCGGCGGTTCTGGGGGCGACACGTCCCAAAGTGAACCGCGCGCTGCAATCCTTGCGCGATCTTGGGGCGGTGCTGCGTGATGGCGACGTGATGGAATGCGATGTAGCAAAGCTGCGGCGCCTATCAGAGCCGGCTTGCGAATGAGGGTCTGGCGGCGCAGCATTGCAATCTTGGCTGCCTGTGTGGTGCTGATCTTGGCGGGTTTTCTGGCCAGTCCAAATGCCACGCTGCGCGGTTGGCAAGCGCGTTTGTTCGACGCAGTGATGATCTCTATCATGCCCGCGCCAAGGCCTGCTTTGCCGGTTTTGGTCGTTGATATTGGCGCTACGGATGATGCGGGCCAACCCTGGGATCGGACAGCGACAGCGCGGTTGGTGGAGAAGCTGGCTGCGGCCAGCCCCAAGGTTATCGCCTTCGATATGGTGTTTTCGGGGGGGTGTGCTGCGGGGGGCGTGACGAACGCGCTTGCGCTGGCTTTTGCCAAATCCCCTGTGGTTTTGGGGTTCTTGCTAAGCGACCGCGCAACATTGCCGCCAAGCCCCGCACCCGCCGTTGCGGTCAAAACATTGGCGGCCCGCTCGATCTGGTCGGCGGCGGGGGCAGAGGCGGCTTGCCCGATCTTTGCCCAAGGTGCTGCAGGGGCAGGGGCCGTGTCATTGCTGGGCCAAGCGGATGGCAAAGTCCGCAATGTGCCTGCTTTGGTGGCGGTCGCGGCTATTCCCTACCCCTCGCTTGCGGTCGAGGCGGTTCGCGTGGCGCAGGGCTGGGGCGCGCCGGTTTTGACTGCGCGCAATGGCGGGATATGGTTGCGGATCGGGCAGGCGATGTTGATGGCGGATGCCGAGGCGCAATTGCGGTTTCAACCAAGCCGCCCGAACGAATGGCCAAAGACCACGTTGGACGCGGCACAGATTCTGGCACTTGACCCGGCAGAATGGCAAAATCGCGTGGCGGGGGCCGTGGTTTTTGTCGGCTCTAGCTTGCCCCAAAGTGGGGGGTTGCGGGCTACGGCCACCAGTCCGCTGCACCCTTCGGTGCAAATACAAGCCGATCTGGCGCGCGGGTTATTGGCGGGGGCAGTACCGCACCGCGCCGCTGCGGCCCCGCGATGGGAGGCTGGCTTTGCCCTTGTGGCCGGGATCACGGCGATCTGGTTAACCTTCGCTTTGCCGGTCTTGCCGGGGCTTGGCCTGTCGGTGGCGCTTGCATCGATCTGGGGGTTTGCAGCGATTGCGCACGCCCGGCAAAGCCTGCATCTGTCAGACCCGCTTTTACCCGCTTTGGTCGTATTGGCAGCCGCGACTTTGGCGCTGATCGGTAAGGCTTGGGCCTCTGGCCGGGCAGAGGCGCAGCTGCGACGCAGGATCGGGCAGCTTTTGCCGCCGTCGGTTGTGACACGGCTGGCCGATGACCCGTCGCTTTTCCGCCTGAAAGGCGAGGCGCGCGAGGTGACCGCGCTAACCAGTGATATCGAGGGCTTTAGCCAGACGACGCGAAAGCTGGGGCCAGAGGCCTTGGTGCAGGTGCTGGATGCCTATTTCACGCTGACCTGTGCGATCGTGCTGCGCCACGGCGGCATGATCGATAAAATCGTGGGCGACAGTATTCACGCGCTGTTCAACGCGCCGTTGGATTTGCCCGGTCACGTCGATGCAGCCCTTGCCTGCGCTGCCGAGATTGCGCAAGAAACCGAGGCGTTTCGGCTGCTGCCACAGATGCAGGCGGCGGGGCTAGGCCGAACCCGGATCGGGATCGAGACCGGGCCCGCGATTTTGGGCGATGTCGGGTCCGGGGCCAAGATCGATTACACCGCACATGGCGATGCGGTGAACCTTGCCTCAAGGCTAGAGGCGCTGAATAAGGATTTGGGAACAAGCATTTGCATTGGGCCGGGGGCTGCGGCGCAAGCAAGTGTCGCGCTGCGGGCCTTGGGCGAATATGAGGTACGCAGTTTTGGGCGTTTGGCGCTGTTTACGCTGGTGGATGCGTCATAAACCGACGTTGGCAAATGCGGCGTCGATGCGGGCCTGCCCCCATGCCGAAGACTCGGTTGGCGCTGCGTCATTGCCCGCTAGATTGACGCCCTGACCCGGCCCGACATTTCGGGTAACGCCCCCTGCCGTCACCGTCACCGCGCCGCGATCCACAAACACGGCGTAGCTGCCATTGCTGGGCCCGGCAAAGAACCTTGTACCGCGCACACCAATTTGACCGAAACTAGAGCGGAGCTGCAGGTCGATCTTGGGCAGATCATCGGGGCGGTCAAACACAATGGCCCCACCAATCGTAATCTCGCCGCCCAAATCGGCGATGAACTTATCCACGCCAATCTCGCTTTGCGGGCCAAGGTTGATGCGGGTTGCGGTGTCCAGCAAAAGCTGCGCAAAGGCATCTTCGCCGGTCCGCACCAAATCGCCCTCAAACAGGGAGGCTTGTTCTTGCAAAGCGCGGGTTGAATTTGCACGCAGCAAGGTTGAGGGGCCACGCACCAAAACCGCTTCGCCCACGGGCTCGGCCGCGTGGGCAGGCAGTGGGAACATCATCGCAGAGGTGATGGTCAGAAAATGACGACGGGCCAGCATGATTGGTTCTCGGTTTGGGACGCGGCAACTGTGCCATCATTTAAGCGTTGAAACCAGTGCCAGATTTCACGCGGCTTGCGAGGGGCGAAACTGTGCCGCCGCCGTGTCGCAAGTGTAGATATCGACCATCGGGTAGGGATTGCGCGCCAAGGCATCAACGGCGGCAATGATGTGATCGGCCTTGGCGGCGTCCATCAGGGCCGACAGGTTCAACCGGACCCAGCCGGGTTTTTCCAGCTCTTCGCCGCGCAGAATGGCGCTGCGAATCTGCGCCGATTGCGCAGCGTCGATGCCCAACAAGCGATGCGCATAGGGGCCAGCGCAGGCGCAACCGCCGCGCGCCTGAATGCCGTGGAAATCCGACAACAGGCGGGTGAACAGTTGGTGATGCAGATAGCCACCCCGCGCGGCATCGCGAATGCGGATCGAAAAGATCGGCAGCGCTTTGGCGGCCTTGTTTCCCAAAATTTGCATATTCGGGTTTTGCGCCCAGACCGCCAAAGCGCGCGCGCGCAAATCAGCATGGCGTGCATCCAGATAGGCCTGCCCGATGGCAGCTTTGACCAAAAAGCAAAGGGCAGCGCGAATATCACCGATGACATTTGGGGTGCCCGCCTCTTCGCGGGTGGCGATGTCGGTGGAAAAGTCATGCGCAGTGACCGAGACAAACCGCACCGTGCCGCCACCGGGTTGCGACACGCGGCGGCTGCCAACAGCGGTTTTGCGCAAGATCATCACGCCAGAAGCCCCCGGCCCGCCGGGGAATTTATGCGCCGAGATCACGACCGCATCTTTTTGCGCATCGGTCCCCGCCGCCATATCAATTGGCAGGTAGGGCGCGCCGCCGGCATAATCCCAGACCGCCAAAGCCCCGTAGCGTTTGAGCATCCGCGTCACCGGGTCCGGGTCTGTAACAATGCCGGTCACGTTGGACGCGGCCGAGAATGCACCGACAATCAAGCGCCCTTGCGCGCCTTGCAAGGCCTGCTCCAGTAAGGTCAGGTCCGGACCGCCCATCGCGGCTTCGGGGATTTCGACGACCTCAGCCCCGCTTTCGCGCCAAGGCAGGATGTTGGAGTGATGCTCGTACGGGCCGATCAAAACCAGCGGATTGGCACCGCTTTGCGCGGCCTCTGCCACGCCCAAAAGATGCACCAACCGGTTCAACCCAGCTGTGGCCCCCGACCCGGTGAAAACAGTGGCAAAGCGATCGTCCGCGCCACATTCCTGCGCAATCACCATGCGTGCCTCGCGGCGCATCTGCGTCATCGCCCCGCCGCAATAAGAGGCCTCGGTATGGCTATTGGCGTAAAACGGCAAAACCTGCTCCATCACAAAGGTTTCCACCTGCCGAAGCGCGCGACCAGAGGCGACGTAATCCGCGTAAAGGATTTTTTGGATGCCAAAAGGGCTTTCAAACGTGGCGCCTTCGCCAATTAGCCCGTCTTGGAGCCGGGCTATGATATCGGGGGTGGCAAGGGATTGGGCGAAGGTTTGCAGCGCGGTTGTGCTTGGCATCGAGGCGGTTCCGGTCTTTGGGGGCTTTTCCAGATAATACCCAAAGGAAACCCGAAAAACGTACTCTTTTACGTTGAGTTTGGTATAAAAATTGGGTCAAATGACCCATGAAAAGCGAAAAGATAGATCAAATAGACCGTAACATTCTGCGTTGCTTGCAACGGGATGCGTCGCTATCGCAGCGCGAGCTGGCAGAACAAGTGGGGCTGTCGCAAAATGCCTGCTGGCGACGGCTGAAGGCGTTGCAAGATAGCGGCTTGATTGCGGGGCAGACCGTTCGGCTGGATCCGTTGCGGCTTGGGCTTGGGCTGACGGTATTTGTCATGGTACGCACCCGGCATCATTCGCTAGACTGGTTGCAGACCTTTCGGCGGGAAGTGTCTAACATACCAAATGTGATCGATTTTTATCGTTTAGCCGGGGATTATGATTACATGTTGAAAATCATGGCCGAGGATATGAACGCCTTCGATAAAATCTATCAACGGATGATCGCGAAGGTAGAGCTTGAAACAGTGACGTCCTACATCACGATGGAAGCGATCGTGACCAATCGCGATTTGCCGGTTTAGGGCCGTGGGGATTTGGTTGACCTTTCAAGGCATGGTTTTCGCCCTTTGGGCGTTCTGGGCTTTTCGCTGCCTGTTTCGGATTCGCGCCTATGCCGTCGCAGAGACGGGTCAATCAATGCCGGGGTTGGTTGCGACATTGCGCAGTTTTCGCGCTTTCCTGCGCTTGCCAGAGTTTCGGCGCGACCGTTTGATCTTGCTGGCGCTGACCTTTGCACTTTGGCTGCTGATCCTTGGCTTTATGATTTTGATCAGGCCCTCACTTTAGGCGTGCGAAGGGCTGGCATCGTTTAGGCCCCCACGTTAAAAGCACCCCTATGCGTGAAACATTGACCGAAATTTACGAGGCGAAAGTTGCTGCTGGGACGCTTCGTGCAGACCCGGTGCAACACGCGATTTTACCGCTTCTGGAGGCTATTCGCGTCTGGGTCGAGGCACAGGGCGAGCGTAAGCAAGGCCTTCTGGCAGGGCTGTTTCGCAAGGAAGCGCCGTCACCCAAAGGTCTTTACATCTGGGGCGGCGTCGGGCGCGGTAAGTCCATGCTGATGGATCTGTTCGTGGCTGTGGTAGACAGCCCTGCTAAACGTCGGGTGCATTTTCACGCCTTCATGCAAGAGATTCACCGTGGCATGCACGAGGCCCGCAAAAAGGGGCTGGACGATCCGCTGGCCCCGATCGCAGAGGCCATTATCCGCGAGGTGCGCCTGCTTGCCTTCGATGAAATGCAGATCACGGATATCACGGATGCGATGATCGTCGGGCGGCTGTTTGAAAAGCTGCTTGCGGGCGGGGTTGTGGTCGTGACCACCTCCAACCGCGTGCCGGATGATTTGTATAAAGACGGGCTGAACCGGGCACCGTTTTTGCCCTTCATCGCGTTGCTGCACGAAAAGATGCAAGTGGTGGCGCTGGAAAGCCCGCATGATTACCGCCAGCACCGTTTGGCCGGGACGCAAGTGTATTTTCATCCAGCGGGCAAGGCGGCGGCGGCGATTAATGCGATCTGGCTCGACCTGTCAGGCGGTGCTTACGGCGAACCGCTGCGCCTGCCCGTGAACGGACGGCAGGTCGAGCTGGCCCGCTTTGCCAATGGCGTTGGGCGCGCGACGTTTTGGGAGCTGTGCTCGAAACCGCTCGGCCCCGCCGATTACCTTGCGATTGCAGCCGCCGTGCGTGTGCTGGTGCTGGAAGATGTGCCGCAGCTTTCGGTCAGCAATTATAACGAGGCGAAGCGGTTCGTGATCTTGATCGACGCGCTTTACGAGGCGCGGGTGCGGCTGATCATGTCGGCGGCGGACGAACCCGAGCGGCTTTATATCGAAGGTGCGGGATCGTTCGAATTTGAACGCACAGCCAGTCGTTTGCGCGAAATGCAGGGGGCGGATTGGGGGCTATAGCCCGAAAATACTCGGGGTTTAGATGGGGTGGCAAGCTGCGGCCTGCCCCAAGGAATGACAGCAGGTGTTAACCGGAGGTCGCGAACTCTGCGAATATGTAGCCCTGAACGTATAGCAATGCTGTCAGATCGCCATGATTGACGCGAATATCGCATTGCACCGCGACCGCAGGCTTTGCATGCAGCGCCACGCCCATTCCGGCAAGACCCAGCATCCCCAGATCATTGGCCCCGTCGCCCACCGCGATCGCGGCTTCGGGTGTAAGGTTCATCGCCGCTGAAATCTCTTGCAACGCCTGAACCTTTGCTTCGCGTCCCAAAATTGGTTCAGCCACCGTTCCTGTCAGCACCCCATTTTCGATATGCAAAACATTGGCGCGATTCTCGTCAAAGCCAAGCTGCGCCGCAACTTTTTGAGTGAAGGACGTAAAGCCACCCGAGACCAAAGCAGCGCGCGCGCCATGCGCCTTCATTGTGGCCAATAGGGTGGCACCACCGGGCATTATGGTGATCCGGTTTGTGAATACTTGTTCGATAACGGATTCAGGTAGACCTTTGAGCAGGCCAACCCGCTCGCGCAAGGCATCGTTGAAATCCAGCTCGCCGTTCATGGCGCGGGCTGTGATGCCTGCAACATGCGCCCCTACGCCCGCTTCTGCGGCCAACTCGTCGATGCATTCTTGTTGGATCATCGTGCTGTCCATATCGGCCAGCAGCAGCTTTTTACGCCGGCCCTCCGAGGGGACAACGATCAAATCAATGCCAAGTGCCTGCAATCCTTTCCAGGCTTCCCACCGATTCGCGGGCATCGCCTCTAGCGGGAACTCTGCGGCGATCATCGGGTTCAGCCAAACGGCATCCCCCCCGCCCCAAGCATTGCGCAGGCTTTCAACGGTCGCTCGGTCCAGCATTGGCGTTGCGGGATTGGTCAAGAGGATGGCTGTATACATGGAAGTTTCCGATAGTGGAAAAGGGTGTCGGTTTTTTGCGCTTATGCGGCGCTTTAATGCAGTTTTACGGCTTGTGCCAGTGCAGGCGCACAGATAGATGCAGCGGTAGGACACCATTCCCCAAAGAAGAGTCCAAGTCATTGTTATATTTCCTTTTATTTACAGATACTTGATCGAAACCTGCTTTCGTCTTGTGTCTATTTTGTGCCAAAAATCACCGTCTGTGACGGTCGGATCATCCATCGCATGGGCATAGAATTTCATAACTGTTCCAACGTCTTTCCAGCCACCGCGTACCGCAACAGATCTTTGGATCTATACCAGCTTGCAACATCGAGGTAGCAAAGCCATGGCGACAACAGTGGGGTGACAGCTTTTCGATACCTGCACGCTCAATAACGTTGTTCCAGACCTGGCCCACACTTTCGCCAGATGCGTACTGTAACACCAGACTGTCGGGTTTGCGGTTTGAAGGAATGTTTGCCAGTGCCGCAATGACTGGTGGCGACAGGTGCGCGACGCGCTGGTCATCAGTCTTGGTTTGTTTGATCATGGCTTTCTTCTGAAACAGCTCAACGCCGCTCCAAGTCAAAGCACATGCCTCACCACGTCGCGCGCCCGTGCCAAACATGAACAGGCACAACGCCGCCAAATGGTGTAAATCATCTTGTACCGCTTCACCCTGGTCCGCGCGCACCATTCCAAATCTGCTGCATAGTTGATGATCGCTTGCGCCGGTACGATCCCTCGACGGTTCAAAGTGGCGTTGGCCGCACCCGGATACAGTTTTGGGCCATTTGGCGGATAGCTTCGCCGGTGATCTTCGGGACAAGCGTGTCTTTCCAATAGTCCTCAACACGATCAAGAAATCGGTCGTCACGCAGCGGTTGGCGCCATCCAGTTTGCGCCACTTGGTCTGGGCTGACATCATTAATTTTAACGCCATGGCGAGACCGGTTTTGCGGCTGAGACAGCCTTTGGTTTTTCCAGTGCGATGCCGGACG